>NZ_JBXWSF010000092.1:0-14740 GCF_059613285.1 Ruegeria sp. BHSB058
ACTGTATTCAGGGCGTGGCCAACGACACCTTGTCACGCGGCGACCAGCGCACCGTGGCCAAGTGGTTCACCGACCCGCATCAGGCGCAGGAAGTGAAGATGTCGAAAACCGCCGAGGACGACACGCTGTGGGAGCGGTATGAGGTCTTTGGGCAGCTGGCGCAGGCCGCCTGCCGCTAAGGTTTGATCCCAGTGTTGACGGGTTTGCCCGGCCACCCCAGTGCGGTGTGCCGGGTTTGAGTGCTTGACCTGACGCCGGGGGCCTTTCAGAAATGGCGCAGCGGAAAGGGACGGTTGAATGGTGATCAAGGGTGTGACCCTGCGGGGGCTGGAAGTGTTCGCGGCGCTGGCGCGCACCGGCTCGGTGGCGCAGGCGGCCGAGGTCACCGGGCTCAGCCAGCCATCGGTCAGCCAGCAGCTGCGCAATCTGGAACAGGCGCTTGGCGTCGATCTGGTCGATCACACGCGGCGGCCGATGCGGCTGACGCAGGCGGGGCGCGGTTTCCAGACCCGCGCCGAGGCGGTGCTGTCGGAACTGCAACAGGCCCAGAGCGAGCTGATGGTGATGGATCTGGGCCACCTGAGCATGCTGTCGATCGGGCTGATCGACGATTTCGACAATGACCTGACGCCGCGGCTGGCGACGTTGCTGGCCGACAGCCTGACCCGCAGCAAGTTCAAGCTGGTCACCCTGCCCAGCCTCGAAATCTTCGAGGCGCTGGCCTCGCAGCGGCTGCATCTGGCGGTCTCGGCCCATAGCGGCGAGATGCTGGAAGGGGTGGTGGAATATCCGCTGGTCAACGACCCCTTCATTCTGGTGGCGCCCAAAGGGGCGGTTCCCGAGGGCGGCGATGTGGCCGGGGCGCTGGCGGACCTGCCGTTTCTGCGCTATGCGCGCGAGCAGCTGATCAGCCGCCAGATCGAGGCGCAACTGGCGCGGCACAAGCTGGAATTCGAGGAGCGGTTCGAGATCGGCTCGCATCTGGCGCTGATGGCGATGGTGGGGCGGCGGCTGGGGTGGGCGCTGACGACACCGCTGGGATATATGCGCGCCGAACGGTTCCACGACGATATCGACGTGTTTCCGGTGCCGTTCGGGGATTTCTCGCGCCGGATATCCCTGTACACCCGGTCGGATTGGTCCGATCAGGTGCCGCGCGACGTGGCCGAGATGATGCGCCGCCTGATGCAGGCGCATATGATCGATCCGGCGGTGGCGCGGCTGCCGTGGCTGAACGACCGGCTGACGATCATTCCGGGTTAGGTGTTCAGGCCTGGGGGCGGCCAGCCCAGTACTATCTGACCTGCCCAGCCAGACCCCGCCGGACGAGCCGATCAACACCGTGATCGCCGATGGCGCCTGCGACACGCGCCGCTGTAACAATGCCATCATCGAGCGCGATGCCGTTCCAATCTTTCCGATCCGCAAGAACAGGGGCTTGTGGAAAGAAGGGTGCTGTCAGACTGATTCCAACCAGTCTCAACAAGGGCCGTGACGCTGCCCCTTGCCGCGAGAGCGGGTTAGTCCGTGAGCCCAAACTGTACCTTGGAGATTTTCGCTGCGCGCGCTCGCAGCATAGGTTTTATCTCATGTGCATCATCGTTGGCGCGGCACTGCGGCATGAAGACGGACCATTCATTCCGGGCGCAGCAAGCGTTTGTCCGGCAATGAGCAGGACACAGACAAAGCGTGCTTTGGCAACGGCTCTGGTGCTCTTTATCCTGACTTGAGCCAGGGAGATTCAAATCCTCTGTTTTACTCCACTGAATCAAGGCTTGTATCGTGCGTACTCGAAGTCCATATACATTAGGCTTACGTTTTTCTTTTTCGACCTGCTGTCTCCTCAATTCGGCGTTCAGTCTTTCGATTCAGACCGACCACGCCGAGTCGCCGCAATCATGCGGGCGGCAAGTATTAGGAGACTACCACCATGGCAAATGGCACAGTAAAATGGTTCAACTCGACCAAAGGTTTTGGCTTCATCGAGCCTGAAGACGGTAAGCGCGATGTATTCGTGCATGTCTCGGCACTTGAACGTTCCGGCATCAGCGAATTGAAGGATGGCCAGAAGGTGACCTTCGACGTTGAAGCCGGCCGTGACGGACGCGACAGCGCCGCCAATCTGGCACTGGCTTGATCTTTTTCGGGCACCCTTTTGGGGGTGCCCGTTTGCACAATGGACTACTAAAAGCCGTTGGAGAACACGTAAGTTGCAACCAAAAGACTGGACGCGGGTACTCGCGCAATATCGTGTGGCCGATGCGAAGCGCAGTGTTTTTGAACTTTCGGTCACTGTTGTCCCATTATTTGCGCTATGGGCTATAGCGTGGTTTGCGTTATCTTTTAGTGTCTGGGTCGCAATATTACTGTCCATCCTGAATGCCGCGTTTCTGGTCCGTATCTTCATCATTATGCATGATTGTGGTCATGGATCTTTCTTTAGAAACCGAACCGTTTGCAATTGGACAGGCCGGGTTCTGGGTATTCTTGCCCTGACACCCTACGACGTTTGGCGACAAAGCCACGCGATTCACCACGCCTCAACGGGTAACCTTGATCGACGTGGCATGGGTGACATCCCTACATTGACTGTTGAAGAATACCTGAAGCGGAAATGGTTCGGGCGTGCCGCTTATCGTCTGACCCGGAATCCCATCTTCCTTTTGGGTATTGTGCCGATCTATACGTTCTTTCTTCAAAACCGCTTACCTCTTGGTTTCATGCGGTCGGGCTGGCTGTATTGGGCAAGTGCGATGGGAACAAACGCCGCGATTGCAGGGTTATTGCCTCTGGTTATTTGGGCCGGAGGCTTTGACGTGTTGGCGTATGTTTATCTGCCAACCATGATTGTCGCATCATCGATTGGTATTTGGCTATTCTATATTCAACACCAGTTTGAACACACGACCTGGGAGCGGGAAGAAGTGTGGAATCTTCAGAACGCCGCATTCTATGGAAGTTCTCACTATGCCCTGCCAGGCATCCTGCGATGGTTCTCTGCCAATATTGGTGTGCACCATGTTCACCACCTTGCCAGCCGCATACCGTTTTATCGGCTAAACGAGGTTTTGCGTGACCATTCCGAGTTGGAAAACTGCCAGCGTATTACTCTGTATGAGAGCTTTCACTGCGCGCGATTGCATCTTTGGGATGAAGAAAGTCAGCGCCTGCTGACGTTTTCCGAGGCTTTGTCGAACGCCAATCCCAACAAAAATTTAGTGTAGCCTGGCGCGCACCAAGTAGGCTTCGACAGTGTCTCCTCCGAGGGCGCGAATGGCCTCTAGTCGGTGAAGGCCTTCAATCAGTACGAACCTTTTGTTGTCCGCGCGTATCTGAATCGGGGTTTTCTGGCCGTTCTTCAGGATATCTTCGGCCAGCGACAGGACTTTTTGCTGATCAAGTGTTTTTGCACGTTTCACAGGTACATAGATCAGGTCGAGCGGGTATGATTTTTTCTTCAGCATAAGCTATGCGTGCAACCTTTCGTGCATTTGGAGCGGTCAGGAACTCTCTTCGTATTTAGGTGCTTGATTTTTCGTCATAGAATAGAACGCACGGCGTCGCGCAGTTCCTGATGCATGATCCAAGTGGCTGGTTTATCGTCATTTTCGACGTGAGAAAATGCCAGGACTTGAGCAGCGCCATCATTCTGAGCAGACCCGCCTTCGGGAAGTTCGAGTTCCAGATATTCTGCGATCAAAAACCCGATTTTCTTGAAGACCTTGACGGACGCCTCGCGCGATTTGTAACCGGCCGCCTGAGACAAGTGACCAATGGTCAGACCTTCCTTGCCTGCTATTGTCAGTGCTTTGAGCATTGTAACCTGTGCAGGGGTCAGCCTGATCTGGCGCAATGCCTCGGCATATTCTCTTTCACTGGGAACGAAGGTGCCAGAGTTTCCCTCCAAACGGCGTTGACCGCTTCGTTTTTTGTCTCGCTCTTTGAGAGTGTTTTTTAGTGCTTCAATGGCCAATGCGGGTGTTTCACCAACTGCGTCGGCGATCATTGCCTGCGTTTTAGCAGGCGGCTTGGGGAATGCGCGCGCAACGCTGTTACCGCTCAGCATTCCTGCCTTAATCAAGTACTTTCCGAACTCTTCTTCAATCACTCCCGATACGTCAGCGTTCCGCGTCTTACGAACATTGCGGTCCTGAAATGCTCTTTGTTCCAGACCACGAGCTGACATCTTTGAGCCCGGAAGTGTTACTTGAGGGGCATTTTTACGCATCAGAGAAACACCACTACAATTATCGCCGCAACAAACACCACTGACGCAATAGATATCTTAATCCCGTGGGACCGGCGACGAGCCTTTTCGGCTTTGAGGCTTTTACCCAGATTTTCATCAATCGAGTTATGGTTCACGGCTTCGTCCTTCCGGATATGTCAGGAGGTATTGATTTCCACCGACCTATTGTCTCGGCACATTTTCGGTGCACTTGTCGTTCTGTCGTGTGAACGACCGATTGCATTCCCATCCGTCACCTCTTCGATTCAAGTGAGCGTTTGAAGGGACAAGGATCGCAACGCACCTGTCCCGGTTTGCGCGAAAACCACGTTCGCATTTCCATCCGGAAAAAGTTCCAGATGCCAGATATGCATGCTTTGGAATAGCCACAGGCTCACAGCCGCTCTCTGCTGCCCTGTAACCTCTGAGGCATACCCAACCATCCGGGCTGTTTTTGTCAGTCAGACGGCCGTTGCTTGGGACATTAATTGCAACACATTCCTGGTCCTCCTTACGAAATCCCCAGTTGCAGTGTATTTCCTGTGCGCCAAACCGGGTTTCGACGTACCCATTTTGAGGCGCAATCAGTTCTTCACATTCTTCTCCGACTCGGCGGAAGAGCCGATTGCACTCCCATCGATCTCCGGTTGATGCAAGATAGGCATTCTCAGGAACATTGATTTCCTCGCAAAACTCCCCGACATGCTGGAAACCATGATTGCATTCCCAGCCACTGCCATAGGAACTGCCCGTCAGATATGCGTTTTCTGGTACGTCTGTTCTTTGACACGATCCATTCTTGTTTTCGAAACCTTCGTCACAAACCGATCCGTCGGCATTGCCTGTGGCTTGGGCAGGAAGCTGCGTTCCTGTGAACAACAACAAGAATGCCGGGATTAAACAAAGAACGCCGTGCGAAAACACGATGAATGACTGATTGAAACGGAGCCTGAGACCTGATCTATCGGGCATCAAGCACGCTATTTATTAGCCATGTGCTGTTCATACGGCGCCTTCTTTCATGAGTCACGCGATGACTGGGGCTTGTCAGGTGACAGTTGCGAATGCTTGCGAGGAACGAGCTCATAGCGAAGACCCCAGCCAAACCCGTTCCTATGCTGGGGCACATGCTACAATTGGTCTGAAGGCCATTGGATCATCGAAGCCGGCAGCATCGCGGCAACGAGTAATTTTCACCAATACACTCTTGTGGTTCTTAGCCAGCATAGAGTCAAGGAAGTTGGCCCAGTCGCTGTGCTGGCACCGCCAAGACAGATAGTTTTTGAGACTGCCAGTAGCCAAGTTGCCTCGTGAAACACCGAAATATTCTGTCCAGCGTCAATCTGCCGTTGTGGTGATTTAGGGTCGGACCAGCAGGGAACGGCAACTTAAGTCCGCGTCTCGATTGTCGCGCCCGAATGCGGTCAAAGTGCAATTTAAGACTACGGCTTTTCGATGCTTTGAATAACCGGTCTGACGACATTAGCTGCAACGCAGCGATACTCGCGCCGCTTTCGCCAGTCGATGCTGCACAAGCACTCGCGGTGCGGGCATGTGGTGGCTCTTTTTCGCGCCTTGCCCATTAGCCAACACGGTCTCCCTGCGTCCCTGGCTGACTTCGGCTCGACCATGGTGCTCACACCTTCACTGGGAACCTGTTTTATCAGCCCGCGCTTTTTCGCCCAGCGGAGCATGGACAAGAAGAAACGCAGCCGCTTTTCCTGTGTCCGGGGTGCGAGCCGCTTCCCCGCGATGTTGTTCGCGGCCAAGTCGACAAGCGATGTGCCTGTGTCCATGCTGAGCTTGAGCACATTCGGTGCCCTCACTGTACCAGTTGACTGTACCAGGGCGCGGATTTCGGCCTTCCCGAAAACCAGTATCGTTTTATATCAGCAGGTTAGCCGTGAAATGGCGGAGACGAAGGGATTCGAACCCTCGAGACGGTTTCCCGTCTACTCCCTTAGCAGGGGAGCGCCTTCGACCACTCGGCCACGTCTCCGCCGACGGGTATATCCGCGCAAGCAACGGAAATTCAAGGCCAATTCGGCAGCTTTGGGAATTTTTTACGGAACCACTCGAACCCTTTGAAATAGCACGGAAAGGCGGAGGCGAGCGGCAATTTCGTGCACGGATTTGTCGTCTGTCTGATACGGTGTCGGCTCGCCAGCACCCGATGTGCGCCGCTCGGACCGGCGAGATTCAGTTTGTCGGCAGTATTTTCTTTTACTGCCGCCGATATGAAATGGGACTGTTTCTTGCTGAACCGAGATCCGGCATCAAACATCGCATCTGGCAGGACAGTTACGGAGTTTCGGAGTTCGGCCACGCAGGGTCGACCCCGCCTGCTCCCACGAATATTCTACCCGTCGGGCGCGTCGCGTATTTCAACCACGTTCCGGCGTGTAATCCGGGCCAATCCGCCATCACTGCCCCTTATTTCGTTTTCGATGCCTTCTGCTCGACCACGTTTTGCGCAACCAGATCCTTGTAGAGTTGGCGAAGGCGCAAGGTCATGGGGCCTGCGCCCGTATGGTCGCCGATCGGTTTGCCGTCGATTTCCGCCACTGGCGTCTGCGCCCCGAAGGTGCCGGTCAGAAACGCCTCGTCCGCGCCATAGGCCTCGTAAAGTGAATAGTTCTTTTCCTGCACCGGAATGCCGTTGGCGCGGCACAGGTCGATCACCTTTTGCCTGGTGACCCCGTTCATGCAGTAATCGCCCGTCGAAGTCCAAACCTCGCCGCGGCGCACGATGAAGAAATTGCAGGCGTTGGTGGTGTTGACGAACCCGTGCGGGTCCAGCATCAGCGCCTCATCCGCGCCGGCCTGCTCGGCCTGCAGGCAGGCGATCACGCAGTTCAGCTTGGAGTGGCTGTTGTATTTGGCGTCCTGACTCATCGGCAAGCCGCGCACCTGCGGGACCGTTGCCAGCCTGATACCGCGCGATTGCAGGCTATCGGCGGGCGTGGAATGCTCGACGATGGCCACGATGGTCGGCCCCCATTTCGACAGACCCGGATGCTGGAACGGTTTGGCCTTGCGCCCGCGCGTGATCATCAGGCGGCAATGGGCGTCGCCTGTCATGCCATTGGCCGTGGCGGTATCATCAAGAATCTTTCGGATGTCTTCAGCCCCCATGCCGATGTCTATCGAGACCGATTTCAGCGAATTGAACAGCCGGTCCATGTGATCGTCGAAAAAGGCCCATTCGCCGTCATACAGGCGCAACCCTTCCCACATGCCGTCGCCCAGCATGAAGCCGCTGTCATAGACCGAAACCACTGCTTCGCGCTTGGGCACCAGTTTGCCGTCGACGTAGATCAGAATGTTCTCGTTGCGATCGTCTGCCTGGGCATCGTGAGTGGAATGGCTGTGTTTGGTCATCTGTCTGTCTTCCCTCTGTGTCTTGGCCGATCATGTGATCGGCGGCAGGCTGGCGGGTAATGTCGGGCAAGGCGCGACTCTTGCCTGGCGCACATGCTTTCTCTGGCAAGATCGCCAGAACGTCCAGTGCTCTCAGGATAAGTCGCGTATCAGATCGCCGATGAACTGTCACAACCTGGCGACGGCAGGAGATATTGCAAGGCGACTCATACTGGCCGAGACCTGCGACAGGAATTGTTCCCCGATCGCCGAAATCGGGCGCCCGCGCGCGGTGACGATGACCACGTCCAGCACGATCTGCGGCACAAAACGGCGCAGCACATATCCTTCGCGGTCGTCACTGGACAGGGTGAAGGGATCGACAAAGGTCACTCCCAGCCCCTGCTTGACCAGATTCAACGCGTTTCGGAACAGATCAGTGTGGCATCTCGTTTTCATGTTGGCCCCGTCGGTATGGAACGCCTCGCGCGCACGCCGGGTGACCATGTGATCCGCACCCATCACGATAAACGGGATATCATCCAGCAGCCTCGGGGTCAGCACTTTATGTTCGACCAGTGGGCTATTTTGCGGAACCGCGCAAAGGATCTCGAAGAAGAAGGGCGTATAGTCCAGGCCGTCCTGACGCAAAGGGGGTTCGCAGATCCCTATCTCGAACAGGCCCGCGGCGACCCATTCCTGTATCTTCGATGAGTACTGAGACTGAAACGCGATGGTCAGGTTCGGCTTGTCCTCGGCAAACCGCGCGATTTCTCCTGGCATGAACCCAAAGGCCATGGCGTGGCTGGTCGCCACCTGCAACTGGCCGGCCTTTTGGTTCTGCAAGTCCACCACCGCTTGATTCACATGGTCAAGGCCCCGGACCACGGTATCGATTTCTTCGTACAGCACCATCGCTTCGGGCGTCGGCAGCAAGCGGCCCCTGCTGCGCTCGAAGAGCTTGAGCTTGGAGTGGCGCTCCAGTTGCCCCAGAAGGTTGGAAATGGCCGGCTGCGAGACGCCAAGCTGCTCGGCCGCGCGTGTCACGGTCCCGGTTTCGATAATGGCGTGAAAAGCCTGATAGTGGCGAAAGAAGGAGGCCATATAACACTATACATCATTTTTGCTGATGCATTGCAAAAATATTAGTATTTGAAATGATGAAAATGACGCCGCACACTGTTCTTGACCTTGGGGGAGGACAGCGTGGATCTTTTGCAAACCATCACCGGATTTGATCTGTGGCACCTGAAATTGCCCGTCGTTTCCGCAAGGGATCATGGCATCGGACGGGTCGAGGGAACCTGTGAAATCGTCGTTTTGCGCCTGACCGCCGAGGGTGGTGCTCAAGGGTTTGGCGAGGCCTCACCCTGGTCGGTTTTCACCGGAACCCCCGAGGCAAGCTATGCCGCGCTGGACCGGTACCTTCGCCCACTGGTGGTTGGCCGGAGTGTTGGTGACAGGGCAGCAATAGTGGCCCAAGCCGCCCGCGCGGTGGCCCATTGCACCGAGGCCAAGGCAGCGCTGGAAACCGCGTTGCTGGATCTGGCCGGGCAGATCAGCGGTCAGCCGGTCTGGTCCCTGCTTGGGGGCAAGTGTCGCGACACGATTCCGCTAAGCTGTTCTATCGCCAATCCGGATTTTGGGGCGGATATCGAGTTGATGGAGCGCCTGCGTACCGACAAGGTCGGGCTTATCAAGCTCAAGACCGGGTTCAAGGACCATGCCTTTGACATCATGCGGCTTGAACGGATCGCTCAGGACTTTCCCGAGTTCCGTGTGCGGGTCGACTACAATCAGGGGCTTGAGATCGAAGAAGCGGTGCCGCGCGTGCTGGATGTGGCCCGCTTTACCCCGGATTTCATCGAACAGCCTGTCAGGTACCACCATTTCGACATGATGGCGCAGCTGCGAGGCTTGACCAATGTTCCCCTTTTGGCGGATGAAAGCGTGTTCGGGCCGGAAGACATGGCGCGCGCCGCGCGCGAGGGCATTTGCGACGGCGTGTCGGTCAAGATCATGAAATCAGGCAGTTTGTCCCGCGCTCAGACGGTTGCGCGGATGGCAGCGGCACACGGGTTGACGGCCTATGGCGGTGATATGTTCGAGGCCGGGCTGGCGCATCTGGCCGGAACCCACATGATCGCCGCGACGCCCGAGATAACGCTGGGCTGCGAGTTCTATCAGGCTTTGTATTTCCTGAAAGAGGACATTCTGGAGACGCCATTTGCCGTCAAGGATGGCCAGGTTGTCGTCCCGGACGGTCCGGGGTTGGGAGGGCGACCCGATCTGGACAAGCTTGATCACTACAGCGTTCGGAAATCGACATGAACGCGCGGTGTTCAGAACACGCTGGCGCCACGCGCGGCCTGGTCGTATTGCCCGGACATCAGGCGCATCAGCGCGGACACCCGGCTAAGCTGTTCGGCTTCGACACCGATTTCCTGCATCGCTTCCAGCAAGAGCGCCTCGCGTATCTCGCCATATCGCGTGCAGGCAGCGGCGCCTTCTGGCGTGGCTTCGACAGTCTTTTCCTTTCCCTGACGGCCCTGTTTGACCAACCCTGCCGCGCTGAGTTTCTTGATCGCGTAATTGACCGTATGCGTGTCTTCGACGTTCAGTACATGACAGATATCGGCCAGCTTTTTGGGGCGGTCCCGATGGCGGACCGTGTGCAGCACCAGCACGTCCAGCGAGGACAGGCCGGAATAACCGGCGGCGGCCATGGCGCGCACGGTCCAGCGGGCAAAGGCGTGCCCGGCGATGATCAGCCCGAATTCAAACTCGGATACTTCCGGAAAGCTCCCTTCGGCCAAGTGAGCAGAGGATACAATGGGGCCAAGAATGGATTTTGACATGGCGTCAGAATATTGTTCACCGTCACTTTGTCAACATTTTGTTGACGTTTTCTCCCCGTGTGGCACTCTATGTCCAATCGAATCGGTCCGTTCAGCAGCGAACCCGTGGAGGGCATCATGACTGAAACGCCCAAAACCATTGCCATCGTCGGCGCCGGCATCGTCGGGGTTTCGACCGCAATATGGCTGCAGCGGGATGGCCACAGGGTCATCCTGATCGACAAGAAAGGCCCGGCCGAGGGCACCTCGTTCGGCAATGGCGGCATTTTGGCGTCCTGCTCGATCGTGCCGGTGACCGTTCCCGGCCTGCTGCCCAAGGCGCCGCGCATGTTGTTCGACCCTAATCAGCCGCTGTTTCTGCGATGGGGCTATTTGCCGAAACTGGCGCCGTGGCTGCTCAAGTACCTGGGCAACGCCAATACCAGTGGTGCTGAACGGGCGGCGGCGGCTCTGGCTCCGATCGTGGGCGACAGCCTGCAAGACCATCTGGCACTTGCACAGGGAACGGGGGCCGAGAAATGGATCAAGCCGTCGGATTACCTGTTCGTCTACAATGATCGCCCGCATTTCCGGGAAGATGCGTTCGGTTGGGGCTTGCGGCGCAAACACGGTTTCACCTGGGACGAGTTCGACGCGCAGGAGTTCCATGCCTACGATCCCATATTCGCCTCCGACCTGACCTTTGCGGTGCGCCTGAAGGATCATGGCCGAATCGCCGACCCGGGCCGATATGTCAAGGACCTTGCCGGGCATTTTCAGGCACAAGGCGGACAGCTGGTAAGGGCGGATGCCGAGGACATCGTGCATGAAAACGGGCATGTCATCGCAGTACGTGCCGCCGGGCAGAACATTGCCTGCGATGCAGCGGTCATCGCCACCGGCGCATGGTCGGGTCCGTTGACCAGGAAACTGGGTCTGAACATCCCGTTGGAGGCGGAGCGCGGATACCACATCGAATTCTGGGAACCGTCGATCATGCCGAAGGCCCCCGTTATGGTGGCAGCCCGGAAAATCGTCGCAACCCCGATGGATGGGCGCTTGCGATTGGCAGGTGTGGTCGAATTCGGTGGTCTTGAAGCGGGCGCTTCGGAGGGTCCCATCGAGTTGCTGCGAAAAAGCGCCAAAGCGGTCTTTCCAGACCTGAAAGCCGCCGAGGTGACAGAATGGCTGGGCCACCGCCCTGCCCCGGCGGATTCAATCCCGGTGATCGGAGAGTTGCCGCACATCAAGGGCGCGTTCACCGGGTTCGGACACCATCATGTTGGGCTGACAGGCGGCCCCAAAACGGGCCGTTTGCTGGCCCAACTCATCTCGGGGCGACAGCCAAATGTTGACCTGAGCGTCTATTCACCGGCACGCTATACGAAGGCCGGGCATTAACAACCACGCAATCAAACACTTCACACCAGGGAGAAAACCATGAAAACACTTGCGAAACTGATGACGGCAACTGCCCTGACTGCGGCTGCGGCGATGCCGGCCATGGCCGAGAAATGGGACATGCCAATGGCCTATTCCGGCTCGAACTTTCATTCGGTGACCGGCGCGGAATTCGCCAAATGCGTGACGACCGGCACCCAAGGCGAAATCGAGATCGTGACGCACCCGTCGGGTTCGTTGTTCCCCGGCGCACAGATCAAGCGCGCCATCCAGACCGGACAAGTGCCGATCGGCGAACGCTTGTTGTCGGGTCACCAGAACGAAGACGCAATCTTCGGCGTCGACTCGATCCCGTTCCTGGCGACGTCCTTTGACGACGCTGAAAAACTGTGGAAGGCGGCAAAGCCAACTCTTGAAAAGGTACTTGCCGACCAGAACCTGACCCTGATCTATTCGGTACCGTGGCCGCCGCAGGGCCTTTACTTCCGGGACGAAGTGAATTCGGTCGCTGACATGAAGGGCGTCAAGTTCCGCTCATACAACAACGCCACCGCGCGTCTGGCGGAACTGACCGGGATGTTGCCGGTCACCATCGAGGCGGCCGAAATCAGCCAGGCATTCGCCACCGGCGTTGCGGATTCGATGGTCAGTTCGGGCGCAACCGGCTATGACCGCAAAGTCTGGGAAAGCCTGAATTACTTCTACGAAGTGGATGCCTGGCTGCCGCGCAACTATGTCATGGTGAATTCGGACACCTGGTCGGGCGTTTCGGACGCGAACAAGGCCGTGATCCAGGGCTGTGCGGAACTGGCGGAATACGCGGGTACCTGGCGCGCAGTCCAATACACCGACTTTACCCTGAAGGGTCTCAGCGACGGCGGTATGACCGTGGCCAAGGCCAGCGATCAACTGAAGGGCGAGCTGCAGCAGATCGGTGAAACCATGACAGCCGAATGGCTGGAGGCCGCCGGTGCCGACGGTGCGGCGATCGTCGAAGCCTTCAAGGCGTCCAAGTCGGAATGACTCCGGACCGGGGCGGGCGATGGTGCCTGCCCCATTCCCAATCAGCAAAAAACAGGGGGGCATCATGACAATGGCCCAGCGGCTTCGCTCCGCCCTAGATTTCCTGTACCTCGGCTCTGGTATTCTTGCCGCGCTTTGCCTGATCGCGATCCTTGTGCTGATCGTGATCCAGATGATTGCCCGCTGGACGGGCGAGGTATTTCCCGGCGCACCGGATTATGCGGGCTACGCCATGGCGGCGGCCTCGTTCCTGGCCTTTGCCAACGCGCTGAACCGCGGTGCGCATATCCGTGTTTCGATCCTTTTGAATGCGGTTGGCCCGACCATGCAACGCGTGGTCAACATATGGTGTTTTGCAATCGGCACGGCAATTGCATGGTTCTTCGTACGCTACTGCGTCAAATTCGTTTACTGGTCGTGGAAGTTCAACGATATCAGTCAGGGACAGGACAGAACCGCCCTGTGGATACCGCAATCCGTCATGCTGTTGGGCGCAGTAATCTTTGCCATCGCTCTGACGGACCACCTGATCAGCCTGATCATCAGCGGCGAGCACCGCATCAAACGCGATCTCGTCGATCAGAGCTTTGGGGAGTAAGGTAATGGAAGATTTCTCGATCATCATTCTCTTTCTCTTTGTGCTCTTCCTTCTGCTGGGAACCGGCGTCTGGGTCGGCCTTGCGCTGATGGGTGTGGCCTGGGTGGGGATGGAGCTGTTCACCACCCGCCCGGTTGGCGACGTAATGCTGACCACGATCTGGACAGCATCGTCCTCGTGGACGCTGACCGCACTTCCACTGTTCATCTGGATGGGCGAAATCCTGTATCGAACGCGGCTATCCGAGGATATGTTCAAGGGGCTGGCCCCTTGGATGGCCGGGCTGCCCGGCGGTTTGGTGCACACCAATATCGTGGGCTGTACCGTGTTTGCCGCCGTTTCGGGGTCGTCCGCTGCAACGTTGACAACGGTGGGCAAAATGTCGATCCCCGAACTGCGAAAACGGCAATACCCCGAACCGATGATAATCGGCACGCTGGCGGGCGCGGCCACGCTTGGCCTGATGATACCGCCGTCGCTGACGCTGATCGTCTATGGCGTGACCATCAACGAGTCGATTTCGAAACTGTTTTTCGCAGGTATCCTGCCCGGTCTGGTGCTGGCCACGATGTTCATGGCTTATGTGGCAATCTCCTCGCGGGTGTCCAAGACATGGAACCCGGCGCAGGAACCGCCGCTGACACTGGGGCAAAGGCTTGCAAATTCGCGATTTCTTCTGCCAGTGATCTGCCTGATCCTGGTGGTGATCGGATCGATGTACCTGGGCTATGCCACCGCGACCGAGGCCGCAGCATTCGGCGTCATCGGCGGGCTGATCCTGGCTGCCAGCCAGGGCTCGCTCAGCTGGCAGACATTTACTGAAAGCCTGATGGGGGCCACCCGCACCAGCGCGATGATCGCGCTGATCCTGGCCGGAGCCGCCTTTCTGTCGCTGTCGATGGGCTTTACCGGCCTGCCGCGCGGATTGGCGGATCTGATTGCTCAGCTTGAACTCAGCAAATTCCAGTTGCTGATGGTCTTGCTGGTATTCTACATCATCCTGGGCATGTTCCTTGACGGTATCTCGTCGGTGGTGCTGACCATGGCTGTGGTCGAGCCGATGGTGAGGCAGGCGGGCATCGATCTGATCTGGTTCGGCATTTTCATCGTCGTTGTCGTCGAGATGGCGCAGATCACGCCGCCGATCGGGTTCAACCTGTTCGTGCTGCAAGGCATGACGCATCATGAAATGGGCTTCATCGCGCGCGCGGCGTTTCCGATGTTCCTGATCATGGTGTTGATGGTCTTTGTGCTGATCGCCTTCCCCGAGATCGCAACGTGGTTGCCTGAAAA
>NZ_JBXWSF010000093.1:0-14847 GCF_059613285.1 Ruegeria sp. BHSB058
GGGATCGTCGTGGATGATGCCATCGTCGTGGTCGAAAATGTCGAACGCATCATAGCCGAAGAAGGACTGAGCCCGCCCGAGGCCACCCGCAAGGCGATGGGCCAGATCACCGGACCGGTGATCGCCACCACACTGGTTTTGTTGGCGGTATTCGTTCCGGTGACGTTCATGCCTGGCATATCGGGGCGGCTATATTCGCAGTTTGCCGTGACGATTTCGACCGCTGTTGTGATATCGTCGATCAACGCTTTGACCCTGTCCCCTGCCCTCTGCGGGTTGGTTCTGAAAGCGCGCTCGGGCCCGCCGACGGGATTGCTGGCGGTGTTCGAAAGGTTCATTGGCGGCATGCGGGGCGGCTATACCGCCATCGTTCGGCGCCTGCTGCGCATTCCCGTGATTTCGCTGGGCATCATTGCCGCCATTGCGCTGGGTGCGGGTGCAATCATGGGGAACACCTCGAAAGGGTTCATTCCGCTTGAGGACAACGGCTATCTGTTTGTCGATATCCAACTGCCCGACGCGGCGACGCTGGAGCGGACGGAAACGGTCACTGCGCGTGTGAACGACCAGTTCCGCCAGCTTGACGGGGTGGCCAACACTGTTCTGGTCAACGGGTTTTCGTTGCTCAACGGGCTCACCGCCAATGGCGCGATGATCATCGTGAACCTCGACAACTGGAACGACCGGCAGGAGGGGGATCTGAGCGCCAACGCGATCCTGCGGAAAATCCTGGGCATCGCGAACCAGGAATCCGCTGCCTCGATCGTGGCCTTCAACCCGCCGCCGATCCAGGGCCTTGGCATGTCTGCCGGGGTCGAGATGGAGGTGCAGCAGACCGGCGGCGGCAGCGCGCAGGATCTGGCCTCGGCGGTCGGGTCGTTCGTTTATTCAGTGAACCAGCGGCCCGAAATCGCGCAATCCTACACCACGTTCCGAGCCAACGTGCCCCAGCTTTTCGTCGATCTGGATCGGGAAAAGGCCAAGACATTGCAGGTCTCGGTCGCCGAGATATTTCAGACCATGCAGGCGCAGCTGGGTTCCTATTATGTCAACGATTTCAACCTTTATGGCCGCGTCTATCGGGTGATGATCCAGGCCGAAGGAAGCTATCGCGACAAGGTCGAGGATATCTCGAACCTTTTTGTGCGGTCGACCAAAGGAGAGATGGTTCCGCTGGGAACGCTGGTTGATGTCGAAAACGTCCTGGGGCCTGTCCTGTTGAAACGGCACAACCTGTTCCGTTCGGCAACAGTGACCGCTGTGCCGGCGCCGGGATTGTCTTCGGGCGACGCTATCCGGGTCATGACCGAGGAGTCGGCGACCGCCCTGCCCTCGGGCTATGCATTCGAATGGACGGGAACGGCGCAACAGCAATTGGCGTCTGGCAATCTGGTGGTGATCATTCTGGGGCTTGCGGTACTGTTCGGCTATCTGTTCCTGGTGGGACAGTACGAGAGCTGGACGATGCCCGTCTCAATCCTGTTATCCGTTATCGTGGCATTGTTCGGGGCGGTGGCGGCGGTCGCCATCGTGGGCAGCGACATCAATCTTTATACGCAGATCGGGATGATCATGCTGGTGGGGCTGGCCTCGAAAAACGGCATTCTGATCGTGGAGTTCGCGATGGAGCAGCGGGCCAAGGGCCTGTTGATCCGTGAAGCCGCGGCAGAGGCCGCTCATCAGCGTTTCCGCGCGGTTATGATGACGGCGCTGTCGTTCCTGCTGGGGGTCGTTCCGTTGCTGGCCGCAAATGGCGCCGGAGCCGCCAGTCAGAAGGCCATCGGCGTTGCGGTTTTCGGCGGGATGCTGGCCGCCACAATCGTCGGTGTGATTTTGGTGCCGGTGCTTTATGCGGTGATGCAGGGCCTGCGTGAATGGGTCAAAGGCACGAAAGACACCAATCCCGGAGACGAGGCGACGCCTCCGACGGCCTGATCATTGAGGCGACGGCAGGGGTTGCACCCTTGCCGCCGTTCGCCTTCAACCGGCTGAAGGAACGTGGTTGGCTGGCGCTGCTCCGGTTACGCCCCGCCGCTGCAGCATCCATGCGTCCAACACGGCAATCTGTTCCGCGTTCAGTCGCAGGCCCAGCTTGTTGCGGCGCCACACGATATCTTCGGCCCTGCGCGCGAATTCGCGGTCTATCAACCAGACGGCTTCGCGTTCGGTCAGTGTCGCACCAAAGTCCTGCCCCAGTTCGTCACGCGATGTTGCGCCTGCCAGTACGTCCCATGCCTCGGTGCCGTAGGCCCTGACCAACCTGCGTGCCCAGAATGCATCCAGAAAGTTGAACTCGGAGGACAGGCGCGCGACGAGGTCATCGAAGCCGCCCACGGCGAAATCCCCTCCCGGCAGGGCGATCCCGGCTGTCCAGGGACCGGGCAGGTCAGGGAAGTAGCGGCCGATCTTTTCCAGGGCGCTTTCTGCCAGACGTCGATAGGTGGTGATCTTGCCCCCGAACACGTTCAGAAGGGGCGCGCCGCCGTCGTCATCCACCTTGAGAGAATAGTCGCGGGTCGCCGCCGTAGCGCTGCTGGCCCCGTCGTCATGCAGCGGGCGAACACCGGAATAGGTCCAGACGACATCCTTACGAGACAGCGGCGTTTTGAAGTATTTCGAGGCAAAAGCGCAAAGGTAGTCCTGCTCTTCTTCGGTGCAGACGGGTTTTTCCGAAAGGTCCGCATGGTCTTGATCGGTGGTTCCGATCAGCGTGAAGTCGGTTTCATACGGGATCGCAAAGATGATGCGTCCGTCTTCGCCCTGAAAGAAATAACATTTGTCGTGGTCGTAAAGCCTGTGGGTCACGATATGGCTGCCGCGCACCAGACGCACGCCATCACGCGATTGCGTGTGGACGCGATTCTGAATGATATCGCCAACCCACGGCCCGCCCGCGTTGACCAGCATACGTGCCTGAAATGATCGTGTGCCTCCCGTATTGCTGTCCCTGACCGAGATTGTCCAAAAATCGCCGTCGCGCCTTGCCGCGACCACCTCGTTTCGGACAAGAATTTGTGCGCCACGAGCCGCGGCGTCGCGGGCGTTCAGGACGACGAGGCGGGCATCTTCGACCCAACAATCAGAGTATTCAAAGGCGTGCCGGAACTTGTCCTGCAATGGCAGGCCTTCAGGGGTATTCCGCAGATCCAGCCGCCGTGTGCCGGGCAGTACCTTGCGACCGCCCAGATGATCGTAAAGAAAAAGACCCAGCCGGATCAGCCAGGCTGGCCGCCGGCCGCGCATCCACGGCATGACCGTATTCAGAATGCGCGAAGTCGGGGTTTCCGCGTCAAAGCGCATATCGGGATGGTACGGCAGGACAAAGCGCATTGGCCAACTGATATGAGGCATGGCCGACAGCAAGGTCTCGCGCTCGATCAGGGCCTCGCGCACAAGGCGCACTTCGAAATACTCCAGATAGCGCAAACCGCCATGAAACAGCTTGGTCGATGCTGACGAGGTTGCGGAGGCCAGATCGTTCATTTCCGCAAGCACGACCGATAGGCCCCGACCAGCGGCGTCGCGCGCAATGCCGCATCCGTTGATACCGCCACCGATGATGAAAAGATCGCAAATCTGGGGTTTTTGACCGGGCATTTTGGAGTGGCTCCACGCTCTGGGTTTTGCGCGCATCTATGCGCCAGTTATTCGTTTCGTCAACATTAATTTTCGTTTTATTTCGTTTTGGCTTGATTGACTTTCGCATGCGTTCACGCAAAAACACCAAGAATAGTCCAACCCCCTTCAACGGTGCGTTCGGAAACAGCCGAGAATCCCAGCATGTCCCTTTCGTTCAGACAATCGGATATTCTTGAAATTGCCCGGACCGAAGGCCGGGTTACGGTCGAGGATCTGGCGGAACGCTTTGGGGTTACGGTCCAGACCATTCGTCGCGACCTTGGCGAGTTGTCGGAGGCCGGAAAGATTGACCGCGTGCACGGCGGGGCGGTTCTGCACTCGGGCGTGTCAAATATCGGATACGAAGACCGGCGCGGTTTGAACGAGGACGCGAAAACCAAAATTGCCGAAAGATGCGCACGGGATATTCCGGACGGCGCGTCGATTTTTCTGAATATCGGCACGTCGACCGAGGCGGTCGCGCGGGCGCTGCTGGCCCATAAGAACCTGATGGTGGTTACGAACAATATGAACGTGGCCAATATTCTGGTTGCCAATCCAGATTGTCAGATCGTCGTCGCTGGCGGGGTTCTGCGCAGGGCGGACGGAGGATTGATCGGCAACCTGACGGTGGCCGTGATCGAACAATTCAAGTTCGACTATGCGGTTATTGGCTGCTCGGCACTGGACATGGACGGGGACCTGCTGGATTTCGACTTTCAGGAGGTCAAGGTCAGCCAGACCATCCTAACGCAGGCGCGAAAGAGCTTTCTGGTTGCGGACCATTCCAAGTTCCAACGCTCTGCCCCTGCGCGCATCGTGTCGATGGAGTGTATCGACAGGTTTTACACCGATCAGGCCTTGCCCCCCACCCTGGCCGAGAAATGCCAGGACTGGGAGACTGAGGTCGAGATTTGCGGGTAGAACGGCAAGACCGGGGCGGCAGCCCCGGGCTGGTCAGGCGCTTTGCAACGCCGCACCGTCGACATCATCCGACAGCCGCCTAAAGAGGATCCGACGCCGGAAGGAAGCAGCCACCCCTGAGCTATGACCGCTTACGATGTCAAAGTCATGGGCATCCAGCCGAACATCCGCCATTTTGTTTGTGTCAAGCTTGAACTTCATTCGGGTCCGGTTGCTCGTTGGGAGTTGTAGCCCTATGGGCCGACCATCCACGGACAGAATGAACTGCAGCCCTCCGTACCGCTCGCCCACATCCACGTCGAGTTCCACCTGAACCTGGTCGGTAACGACCGGTACATCCAGAATGATTGAATCAAGCGCGATGGGCCGACCATCCACCCGTAAACCCACATCGAAATCCTGCTTTGGCAGCCCGCTCAACAGCTTGGCGGCATGGCGGATCAGATCGACGTCACCGCCCAGCAGGTCGTCGCGGGTCAGGTTGTGGAAATGATCGCGACGAACGCCATCCTCTTCAATGGGAAGGCCCTGGTTTTTGCCCACCCTCGTGCAGCGTCGCACCGCGTAATGCGGTTTGGGTTCGACTGGCGCCTTTCCGGGCGGCAGGTAGTCGAGCGTTTCGCCGGGGGTAACCAGATCGACGCAATGGCGATGCGGCCACATATTGGCCCCGCCCCCTCCTGTGCTGGGGTCGACGCCGATGACGGGCCCGATTTCGTGATCCTGAAAACTGGCCGCGAAGATGTCGCCCGAACTGTAGGTAATCGCGTTGGTGACCAGCGCAATCGGCCCGTAATAGACCTGCCCGATATCGTTGGCAGATTGCGGGTCTGTCAGCGTTTCCTGGCCCGAAAACATATTGCCGACGTCCACGGCCGGAGACACCCTGTTGCGCCAATCCCGGAGAGGTTTTGCCTTGCTTTTGCTGGACCATACGATCTGTTCCACCAGCGTTGTCGCCAGAAACTGAAAAGGCAACGGCGTGATGACACGTGGTGTCAGGAATTGCAGGACCCGTTCGGCGGCGACCACCTGTCCGCCCGGATTTGATCGAACGTCAATCAATAGCCCGGTCTGTGGAATGCTGAACAGAATCTTGAGAAAGCCTTCGACGAATTTCTTTGGGCTGCAATCAAAGTGCACAATCCTTACAAGGCCGAACTTGAACCCGTCAGGCCCATGGTCGACCTTGATATTGTGCACTTCGAACACGCCGGGCGGCAGGCCTTCGATTTCGGCGGGCATCTTGATGATGCGTTCCTTGCGGTCGATCTCGCTGGGCCGTTGGAACAGAGTATTCCGCACGGTCGATTCATACATCGAGCGGTGTTCCATTGAGGGGTCCGACGTGGAGTTGTTCTGAAAGTTCTTCTTCAATTCCCACATGGCCTGAACCGAGGCCACCCTGCCCTTGTCTTCGTTGTCCAGAATGACACGCCAGGGAAAACGGATTTCGCGAATGACCTCTTTGTCTTCTTCATCCCAATAGCGGTACGCGATCGTAACATAGTACTCGCTGGGCGGAAGCGAGCCACCGAACCACCTGACCGTCATCAGACGCAGACCCAGAGCGAATTGTGCATAGATGTTCGAGCCCTGCTCTTCCTCGCCGATGCGTCGGATCGCCTCGTGGATCGGCATTCCGTTCCAACTCAGGATTTCGACGCCGGGCTTGAAATAAGGATGTTTGAAATCCGCGAGTAGCCCTGAAACGATGACCGTACGCTCGGCATCCGGGTCGAAACTGTCTTCGCTGAGGTCTTCGACTTCACACACCTTGCCATGCACAGGTGCGTCGCTGTCGATGACGTGAGCATCCAGCAGGAATGGCAGGAACGCCACCATGTTTGAAAAGGGCGGAGGCATCACATAGGCCGTGTGAATATCCCGCAACCCCTTGAATATCTTCATGATATGAAGGTGAAATTCATATCCGTCCAGCTTGTCGCAGCGTCGTTTGAGCTGACGCAGAGCCGTCACCGGATCGACCGCATGCCTGGTTCGTTTAAGTTCCCGATGAACATAGAGCTCGCTGAGAACAAGAATGGACTGATCGATGATCTTGCGCCGGTCACGGGTGGAAAGGGGCTCGGTTTCCGGCATCGCCAACGCTTCGCCCACTGCGTAGGTTTTGCCAACGCTTTTCAAAGCTTGCGCCAACGCCGGAACTTCGATTTGTGCGACGCGGTCCGTTGCGTCGTCGGCATAGGGACTGCCGCGCAAAACCATCGGGTTTCGAAGCGGCGCACTGCTGCGCTTGGTCACTGTGATCTCCTGTATTTTGCGGATCGCGATCCCCCGAAATCGCAATGCCGTCTCAGATCCGTCGATCAGGGGCGTCGGAGGGAGAAATTCGGCCTGCGATCGACGCAAGCGTGTTCGCAGTATGCGTCGCGCTGATACCTATCAGACCTAGATGGCGGCGGCTGAGCGGCATCTGATCCAGCGCTTCATCCAGATCGTCGCGATGATGCGGATCGACGCGGCCGTGGAAATGATAGGTTCGAAAGGCTTCTTTCGGCAAACCGCTTTCGCGTTCAAGCTTGTCAATCAACTGGTCACTGGGGGGTGCGGATTCCAAAAGCGCGATGCAACCCAACAGCATGACCGGATGATAATGGTGGATCCAATAGTATTGCGCCCCCATCATCGAGGCCACATCGCCAAGCGGCAGAACGTCAAGAACGTCTGCCCGCGCAAACCCCGCCGCTTCGAGATCGTCGAGCGCCCATAAATCATGGTCACGTTCTTCGCCTACATGCTTGGCAAAATAGTCGCGCAAATGGCGGCACAAGGCGTCACGCTCGGCCATTTCCGCCGCACGATCCCGCGCGGCCTCCATCAATGGGACGGTGGCACGCATGATTTGTTGAAGCGTGACAAGAAAACCCGGAATTAGGTCTGGCAGGTCTGGCCGCGCCCAGAATCTGGCGAATGCCTCATTCGCGGCAGAGCAGGTCAGCTTCATCTTTGTGCGAACGATCTGGCTGTTGGAAAGTTTGCCTACGACAGAAGCATTCTCATTCATTGCTCGCCTCAAAATTTCTAAACATTTGGTTAAGTTTCGGCTGGAAAGGGCAGAAATTCAACAATATTCGTTGACACGCTGGCATAATTTGTCGTGCATAGAGTTTGTTAATAATTTTCGGCATTCCGCCGGAAACCTACAGAGGGGGAATGAAGTCATGGCCGAATCTTCGAATTTGGATCGCTTGGTCAACGCAGGAGCCGTTCAGGACGCAAGCCACATTTCAGATGACCACAAGCGCATTTTGAACGAGGAATTCTCGAAAGAAGAAATCGACGCGATTATCAAACTCAAGGACAAGATCACCGGTATGCCGTTTTCGTCCGACGGTGATGAAGATGGCGGCATGGCCGCGCTTTAAGGTTACCTGAGTGCCGTCTATCGCCAAGACCGTACGGCACCTATTTGGCCACGAAAACTCGGTCAAGGTCTCGCTTGATTTCCCAAGGACCTTGACCGCCGAACAGACACTCGAGAAATGTGACAGGATCAGGTCCGCGCTGCCGATAACACGGGTGGCCGATCTGACGCCTTTGGATCGCCTTGGATTACCGGTCTATTGTGCTGTCACCCCTCTCGCCCGCGATTTGACCACGCATATGGGAAAAGGGCGCAGCAAGGCGGCGGCAAAAGCAAGCGCCATCATGGAAGCGTGCGAAAGGGTCACAGCGGAAACGATTCCCCAAGGCGCCATTCGGGCCAGCTTTTCCAAGCTGTCGGAATGCAATTCCAACGCGTTGGACCCTAGGCTTCTTACTCTTCCACCTGGCACCCGATTTGACCCCGATCGTGAATTTACGTGGCTCGCGGCAACCGATCTGAAAACGGCACGTGATGTCCTGGTTCCTGTGGACATGATGGTCTGCCCGCCGGTTGACGGCCTTTTGCACCTGCCGGACACGAACGGGCTCGCCTCGGGCAACACCCTCCTCGAAGCGGTCGTGCACGGGCTGTGCGAGTTGGTCGAGCGCGATGCAATCAGTCAACTGCTGTTTTTTGAACTCTATGGCGAAGCAGAAGACACGGCGCCGACGTGCCGGAGAATTGCCGCCGAGGCTGACCTGCCGCAAACCTGTCGGAATCTGATCGGCGAAATCGAGGAAGAAGGGCTGTCGGTTGAGCTTGAGGAAATTACTCAGGACATCCGCATCCCCGTTTTTCGCGCCACCATTATCGATGGGTCGTATCCGACGCCTTCGGGACCGCAAAAAAAGAAGTTTCCCGGCCTTGGCTGTGCGCCGAACGCCGGTGTGGCCCTGTCCCGGGCCTTGACCGAGGCCGTTCAGTCGCGTCTGGCCCGCATTCAAGGCGCGCGAGACAGTTTCAACAGAATGCCGCAACGCAAACGCCCCTTTCCGTTTCACCCTGAGGCTATGGAATTCAGCACATGGAGCAGCGTTCCCAGTTTTGAAAGCCACGATCTGGTTGATGATCTGGCTCACATTCTCGGCGCATTGGAGGTTGCCGGGTTTTCGCAAGCTTTGTTTGCAGACCTGACCCGCAGTGATTTGCAGGCGGCGGTTGTTCGGGTCTGCGTTCCGGGGCTGAGCGTTTTTCTGGTGGACCAAAGCCGCGTCTCGCGACGGGATCTGAGATGGCTGGTATAGATACACCTGACTTCACGACCCCCGCGGCCCCTCCACTGGTCTTTGTCGGCCCGTCGATCCCCGCTGAGGAAGTCCGGCGCATCCTGCCGATTGCCGAGCTGCGACCGCCTGTGCGTCGCGGTGATCTGCACTTGGCCCGCATGTTACGCTACTCTGTTATGGTCATCCTTGATGGCGTGTTTTCGCAAAACGACGCGGTGTCGCCGCGCGAAGTTGCCGATGTTTTGCGGGACGGAGCAGTTGTCGTTGGTGCAGCAAGCATGGGAGCGCTGCGCGCGGTGGATTGCGCCCCTTTGGGGGCCATCGGCACGGGCCGGATTTTCCGCATGTTCCGACGCAGGTTGATCGACAGTGAGGACGAGGTCGCCGTGACCTTCAATCCCGAGCGCCCTTATCCATCTCTGACCTTGCCACTGGCCGGCGTGCGGATCGCCCTGCGCCGAGCCGTTCGCCGGAACCTCATTTCGCTGCAAGAGGCCAACGCACTTTGCCAAGCCGCACAAAACCTGCACTATTCCGAACGCACGTGGCGCGCCATTTTTGCCGCCAGCCAGAACCAAGAACCGTCTACCGGGATGTCCGACTGGCTCAGGGATCAAGACCCGAAGCGCGAGGATGCCCGCAGCGCGTTGAAGCTGGTGGCGCGACTGATGAAACGGGACCCCGGTTGGGCTACGCGCCCACGTGCGACACGCGTTCCGTTCAGGGATCTGGACGATCTGCGAACCAGCCTGCCGGGGTCTGCGCTTGGACCAGATGTTGGCGAACATGACGCAGGATTCGTTTTGTGGTTGCTGATGACCGGTCGCGCAAACCGGTGGCTTGGAAAAAACCGGAATGCGCTTGAAGAATTGCACAGTATTGACCCAATCCTGCCAGACAAATGGACCAAATACCTTGAGCAACTCGATTGGCGTCACGTCAAATGCAAACATATTGATCAAGCAATGGCTTTTTCCGGTTTCCTGATTGACCAGGTGTCCCGTTCCGGCGACATTGACGCAGAGCGTTTCCGTTTCAAGGCGGTCTCAGAATTTCTGAGAGCGGTTGAGGATGGTGCGCTGGGTGACGAGGAACACAGGTTGTTGCAATACCGGATCGCCGCCGAACACAGGGCGGAGGATTGGAATTGTCTGATGGCCCGTGCATCCCCAACGGTTGGCGATTTGGTATCGGACTTGGCAAGGCAATGGGCACAGGCCAAGGCCGCGGTTGAAAGAAAAATCAAGACGAACGGAACCGACGATGAATCAAGCGGCGATTGAACAAAAAGCTGAGCACAGAACTGATGCCGTCAGCAGAACGATGATGTTCACAGACATCGAAGCATCAACGGCTTTGCTGCAGGCGCTTGGCGATGAATACCCTGCCGTTCTCAGGCGCCACCAGGATATCGTTCGGGAATGCTATGCCCCGTTTGGCGGCGATGAGGATGGTACGCAGGGTGACTCGTTTCTGGTCTTGTTCGACACCCCGCGCCAGGCCTTGGGCGCGGCTATTGAAATTCAGCGCAGACTAAAAACGGAACAGTGGCCACGCGGCATCGACCTGCGTGTCAGAATCGGACTGCACGAAGGACCGATACAGCAGCTGGGAAAACAACTTGTCGGCTATGACCTGCATCTGGCCGCGCGCATCGGAGATACCGGACACGGTGGACAGATCGTATTGTCGCGAAACGTCTATCAATTGCTGGAACAAGATGATTTCGCGGCGTGGGACGTAAAAGTTCGACCGCTGGGTGTTCATCGGTTGAAAGCGATCCGATATCCCGAAACACTTTTTGACATTGTCGATCCGCAGATTTGCATCGACTTTCCACCGCTCCGCACTCTGGACGTACGTCGTACCAACATCACTCAACCCTGCGGCCCGATCGTTGGCCGCGATCGGGAAACTTCCGAGATCATGGGCTTGCTGAACGACTCCTCGGATCGTCTTGTTACGGTTACGGGCATGGGGGGCACGGGTAAGACGACTTTGGCGCAACGCGTTGCTGCGCTTTGGCTGCGCGACACCGAAGACGGCGCGTATTTTGTCGATTTCAGCGGTCTCGATACCCCGGGACTGGTACTGCCCAGTATCGCTCAGGCGCTGGGCGTGCGTGACTATCCCGGCCGCCCAATCAGCCTCGATATCGCATCCTTCATCGGCACCAGCCGCATGCTTTTGGTGCTCGACACCTTCGAGCACGTCATTGATGCGGCCGTCGCCGTGTCAGATCTGTTGGACGATTGCCCCAATCTGCGCCTTCTCGTCACCAGCCGGGCTGAGTTGCGAGTGAGAATGGAAAAGATCTATGCCATTGATCCGCTCAGCCTGCCCAAGGCCAGCGACCCCACCCCCGAAACAAGCGGTGCCATGCGGCTGTTTGTAGAGGCGGTGCAAGCGGAAACGTCGGACTTTCAGATTACTGCCGACAACCGGGCGACGGTGGCAAAAATCGTTACCCGACTTGAAGGAATACCGCTTGCGCTCAATCTGGCAGCCGCACGCATGTCTTTGTTGTCGCCGCAACAGCTTCTGGAGCGGCTGGACAAGAAACTGAAGCTTTTGCGCAGTTCGCAACAGGATTCCGGGCGTCATCGGACGCTTCGCAATGCCATCGAATGGAGTGAAAGCCTGTTGAACGAGGAGGAACGACAGACCTTTTTGGCCCTATCCGTTTTTTCGGGTGGCTTCCGCATCGACGATGCAGAGGACACTTTGTTGGAAATATCAGATTTTGATGCGGACGTCCTTGAGGCCGTGGCATCGCTGACATCCAAGAACCTGCTCTATCGACGTGTCGCCAACGGCGCCCCTCGATTCGGAATGTTTGATATGGTGCGCGAGTTCGCCACGGAGTTGTTGGAGAAAAACGGTGACTTGGAACAGGCGCAAACTGCGTTCATCGATCAGTTCGCACGGCTTTGCAAAACCTGCGGCGCGTATGTTCTGACCCACGAACAAAAACGCCATGTCACACGGCTGAGTGACGAGGCTGACAATATTCGTGCCGCTTTGCGCATTGCCCTCGGGCGTCAGGACATCGAGACCTGCGCGCGTTTCATAGACGCACTCTATTGGTACTGGATATCTCAGGGTCAGTTTACGGAAAGCCTTGACTGGATCAAAAAAACGGATGAACTCGCCTCCAAGTTGGGTGACAGCGCTGCCGCTGCGAAAATCAATTTGGCCGCTGCCTATACCAAGGCCATGGCGGGCGATTACGAAGGGGCTTACCTTCACGGTCAGAAGGCCGAGCGTATCTTTACTGAATTGAACGACGAAGATGCCACGAAGAAAGCCGCCATGATCCACGCGATCTGCGGGGCTGCGACCGGCAACATCGAAGATCCGAGTGAAACGATCATGGGCTGCATCCAGCACATGCAGGCCAAAGGCGACAATTATTTCACTGCGCTCGGTTTGCTTATCATGGGCGAAGGCGCGCGCATGGAAGGCATGAAAGATGCTGCCGAAGAATGCTATGGTCAGGCGCTGGAGCTTTTGACGTTGGAACGGAACACATTCTGGCCCGGGCTATTGAAACAGAACGTCGCGCATTTCCGGATCGCCGAAGGCAAAACCGACGAGGCGCTGGCACTTTTGGGCGAGGCGTTCGATCTGGGGCGGGATTTCGATTATCCGCCCGTAATCAACCTTTGCGTCGCCGCATATGGAGGCGTTGCAATGAAACATGGAAACGCCGAGAAGGCGGCGCGTCTGCTTGGAGCCGTCGAGGCAAACATGGCCAAGATCGGCGCAAAGTTTGAACCGACGGACAAGGCCGACATCGATGGCTATATTGCGCAAGCTGTCGAAGCGCTGGGGCGCGAGAAATATGACGAGTATGCCAAAGCCGGTGCTGCCACTCCCTGGGTGAACATTCGCGAAGAAGCGCGCTCTTCCGGCAACGACGGTTGATGGACCGCTGACGATTCTCCCGGCAAATTGCTATTGCCGGGAGATGATCACGTAACGGTTCTGTCGAACCTCTGGGTCAATCCTCGATAACCGCGAATTCAAATTTCCGGGGTAAAGAATTGATTTATTAACTGTTTTCATCATTTTACTTTAAGTTCAAAATTTTTATTGTTGAAATAAATACCGGTTGCTAAAGTACCCTGTAACTGGGGTTCGCAATGCATATTTCTGGCTCTCATGTTGTCGTAACCGGTGGAGGAACCGGAGTTGGTGCGGAATGCGCCCGTCAATTCGCTGATGCCGGAGCGAAAGTGACGATCCTCGGACGCAACGAGGACAGGCTGAAAGCACAGAACCTTTTCTATCAGATCTGCGACGTGACGCGGCCTGAGGACGTCGAGGCGGCGTTCGCAGCGGCCCGGCAGGAACAAGGCAAGGTCACGATCGTCGTAGCCAATGCGGGTGCGGCGCCTAGCAAGCCATTTTCGAAGATGTCTAGTAGCGATTTTCAGCAGGTGCTGGATGTGAACCTGTCTGGAGTTTTCCACTGCTATAAGGCTGCGCTACCGGACATGCAGGAGGCCGGGTATGGGCGCTTGATCGCCATAGCTTCGACCGCTGGCCTGAAAGGATATCCCTATGTCTCGGCGTATTGCGCGGCCAAGCATGGTGTCGTGGGGTTGACCCGTGCTCTGGCCCTGGAGCTTGCACCATCGGGGATTACCGTGAACGCTATCTGCCCCGGGTTTGTCGCAACTCCTTTGCTGGAGCGTTCGATAGCCACCATCATGGAAAAAACCGGTGCGGATCGGGTACAGGCAGAAGCCGCCCTTAAACGTTCCAATCCGCAAAACCGTTTCATCAACACTGACGAGGTCGCCGCCGCCGCCTTGTGGCTGTGTTCAGAGGCGGCGCGCGGCGTCAACGGTCACACGATGACCATATCCGGAGGTGAAATATGACCCGCCCCGCCTCAAGAACCATCGAAGCGCCAAGCAAGGAACGCCTGCGACTTTGGTTGCGCTTGCTCAAGATGTCACGTGGGGTCGAGGCACATCTGCGCGCAAAACTGCGCAGTGAGTTCAACTCAACCCTGCCTCGGTTTGATGTGATGGCTGCTCTGTCAAGACACAAGAACGGCCTCAAGATGAGCGAGCTTTCAGGCGTGTTGCGGGTGTCGAACGGCAACGTCACCGGCATCGTGGATCGCCTGGTCGACGAGGGACTGGTCATGCGGGTGGCGGTCGAGGGCGACCGGCGCGCCTCGCTGGTGCGGCTGACACGCAAGGGCGAGGCCGAGTTTGCGACGCAGGCGGCGGCCCACGAAGGATGGATCGACAAGCTGCTTGGGACGCTCGATGCCGAAGAAGCCATGGTATTCAGCACCAAGCTGGAGACGTTGGTGAAATCGTTGGACGAGGGCAAATGACAAACATGCGAAGTGACACCAGACATTTCCTTTGTGATATCTCCGATGGCATCGCGACGGTTGCCCTGAACAGGCCTGACCGGAAGAACCCGCTGACCTTTGACAGCTATGCCGAATTGCGCGACTGGTTTCGCGATCTGGCCTACTCCGATGACGTCAACGCGGTGGTCTTTGCGTCGAACGGCGGTAATTTCAGTTCTGGCGGCGATGTCCATGACATCATTGGGCCGCTGACCCGGATGAACATGAAGGAATTGCTGGCATTCACCCGGATGACCGGGGATCTGGTCAAGGCGATGGTGAATTGCGGCAAGCCGGTAATTGCCGCCGTC
>NZ_JBXWSF010000094.1:0-13666 GCF_059613285.1 Ruegeria sp. BHSB058
ATTGCCCGCAGCATCACGTTCAGTTGACTGACATGCTGGACAAGCTGGGTTTTGGCCCCGGTGGCATCGGACCCATAGAACGTCACGATATCGGGGTCAAAATAACCCATCCCCTCGATCCGCAGGACACCTGCATCGCCCCCGGTAAAACCCATTGCAACCTCTTGACTGTTGTCGAGCTGCTTTTCGAAATTCTGGATATACAGGATCAACCGCTCATACGCCCACTGCGCCGGACTTTTGGTCTCAATCGGTTTCTGTAGCGGCTTTGGCAATTCTTTGGGACCATTACCCGCAGCAGGGTCGGCGTGAACCTCATGGCAACGCGGTATTGCCATGGCTTCGGCGGCCTCGGCAGAAGTTTCGATCTTGTCGTCCATCTCTCACCCGTTGCGTTGGTACAGCCAGGCCCCGTCCGCGCGGCGCGTCCGGGTCACCGCACCAATGTGGTAGAGATGGTTCACATGCGCAACCGCTTCGACCAAAGCCAACCCATATTCGCCCTCTCCGATGTTTCGCTTGAACAGTGGAACAAAGCAATCTGAGGCCGGCTTTGGTGTGTCCAGGTGCTGCAGCAGGCGTTCCAGCGCCCCATGATGGTTGTCAATCAGTTGCCGCATCCGTGTGGGCAACCCGGTGAAGGGCAGCTTGTGACCACCCAGCGTCAGGTGGTCCGGTCGCGCCAGCGGTTGCAGCCGCTCGCACGCCTCCAGCCACTCGGCCACCGGATCAGCCAGAGGTTCGGTCGCATAGACGCCTATATTGGGGCTGATCGAGCTGAGAATCTGATCGCCGGTAATCACCAGGTTGTCGTCTCGGCTCCAGAATGTCGCGTGTTCAGGGGCGTGACCGTTGCCCATGTGAACGTCCCAATTGCGACCGCCCATGCGGAAAACTTCGCCCTGCCGAATACGCGTGAACCCAAGCGGCATCGGATAAACCATGTCGGCAAAGTTGAATGGCCGCTCGGACATGCGCTTTTCCAGCACCTCCGGCGCCATCCCCGCGCTACGGTAGTAGTCGAGCGTTTCCTTGGGCCAGCTTTCCTGCACGTCAAGCGTCAGCATCCGCGCGAACAACCAGGCCGTTCGCGTCGTGACAAGCTCGGCCCCATGGACGGATTGGAACCATCCTGCGTTACCTACATGATCGGGATGGTGGTGCGTGACTACGACGCGCCGCACCGGCTTGCCAACAAGCGGCCCGGCCATCAATTGTTCCCAAATGCCGCGCGTCTTTTTCGAAGAGAACCCGGTATCGATGATTGTCCAGCCATCGCCGTCATCCAGTGCATAGACATTGACGTGATCCAGCTTCATCGGAAGCGGCAGGCGCATCCACAAGACACCTTCGGCCACTTCGATGGCCTCTCCGCTTCGGGGTGGTTCTACCCAAGGATACTGCATGACAGGCGACTGCGCCCCATCCATCAGGCGGCCAAATCGTCAGCGCTGAGCGCATAGAGGTCGGTCGAACCATTTTGTGCCTGTACCAACAGACCCGTGTGTTCCGGCAGCAGTACATTGATATAGAAGCGGGCCAGTTTGGCGCGTGGCCCGTCAGGATCGGCCAAAGCCGCCGACAGGTGATAATGCGCGCCCAGAACTCGGGCAAAAGCACGCAAATATGGTAAAGCCCCGGCAAAGCGTTCAGTCATATCGTCCTGGCCAACAAACCATTCGGTCGCCTCACGCAAAGATTCAGTGGCTTCCCAAACCGGCCCAGCCAGTTCGGGCAACCTGGCGCGCGCGGCTTCGGCCTGCGCCTCGATTTCATCCAGAAGCTTTGAGGCCGCCTCGCCGCCGTCCATCATTTTGCGGCCGACCAGATCCATCGCCTGAATACCGTTCGTACCCTCGTAGATCGCGGTTACGCGCACGTCTCGGTAATACTGAGCCGCGCCAGTTTCCTCGATAAAACCCATGCCGCCATGTACCTGCACTCCGGTCTCGGCCACTCGTATTCCAGTTTCAGTGCCAAAAACCTTGGCAATGGGCGTCAGCAACGCAGCCCGCACTGTCCATTCCGCATCTTCGGTGGCCTTGGCCATGTCGATTGCGACGGCGTTCGCCAGCAGGATCGCACGAGACGCAAATACGTCGGCACGCATCTCCAATAGCATCCGGCGCACATCCGCATGGTCTATGATCGTCCCCGAAGGCGTCCTGCCCTGTTTACGCTCCAACGCATAGGCCAAGGCATGCTGATAGGCCCCCTCGGCTACACCGACGCCCTGACCGCCGACACCAAGCCGGGCATTGTTCATCATGGTGAACATCGCCGCCATACCACCATGTTCCGCGCCGACGAGCCATCCCGTCGCCCGGTCGTATTGCATCACACAGGTGGGAGAGCCATGCAGGCCCAGCTTGTGTTCCAGCGATACGACCTTGAGGCTGTTTGCAACGCCGGGGTCTCCGTTTTCATCCGGTATGAACTTGGGCACCAGGAACAGCGAAATCCCCTTGGTTCCGGGCATGCCTTCTGGCAGGCGCGCGAGAACCAGATGGCACACGTTGTCACAAAAATCGTTGTCGCCCCACGAGATGAATATCTTTTGTCCGCTGACAGCATAGGTTCCATCGCCGTTGGGTTCGGCCTTGGATGACAGCGCCCCGACATCCGAGCCTGCCTGTGCTTCGGTCAGGTTCATTGTTCCCGACCATTCGCCCGATATCAGCTTGGGCAGATATAGTGCCTTGATTTCGTCGCTTGCATGATGCTCCAGTGCTTCGATCTGGCCCTGGCTCATCAACGGAGCCAGCTGCAGCGACAGGCAGGCAGCGCTCATCATTTCGTTGACGGCGGTCGCTATAGTTGTCGGCAGGCCCATGCCGCCATGCTCCGGATCGCTACTCATCCCGATCCAACCACCATCAGAAATCGCCTTCCATCCGTCCGCATAACCGGGAGTGGTGCGCAGCACGCCGTTTTCCAGCCGGGCAGGTTCCAGATCACCGGGGCGTTGCAACGGTGACATGACCTCTTCGCACATTTTGCCGGCCTCGGTCAGAATGGCGCTGACAACATCCCGGCTGGCTTCGGCAAACAAATCACTCGCCGCCACCTGATCAAAGCCGACCACGTGATCGAACAGGAACTCATAATCGGAGGTGGGGGCGCGATAGGGCATGGCTTTCCTCGGAGGTTATTCTCGGCTTTCACAAGCGCGGGCTTGGATTCCGCTGCTGGCGTCGGTAAGCATCGGAGCTTGATCGATTACCTAACCAACATGATCTTGCAAGCAACCAAAACGCCGCGTCACTGCCTATGAACTCCTGCGTCACCGAATACCTGACCGCCGATCTTGCGGGGCTAAACCGCGCCGCAGAGTTGCTGCGGGACGGACAACTAGTCGCGTTTCCCACGGAAACGGTCTATGGATTGGGGGGCGACGCCTCGAACGGAGAAGCCGTCGCGGCCATCTATGCTGCCAAAGGCCGGCCCAGCTTCAACCCCCTGATCGCCCACGTGGCGTCAATCGAAGCCGCGCGGCGTTATGTTGAATGGAGCGATGAGGCGCAGAAGTTGGCCGATGCCTTCTGGCCCGGTCCGTTGACACTGGTATTGCCGCTGCGACCGGGGCATGGAGTTTCCTCGCTCGTGACTGCCGGGCTGGATACCTTGGCGGTTCGCGTCCCGGCCCATGCGACGGCGCGCGCGCTATTGACTGCATTCGACGGTCCGGTCGCCGCGCCCTCGGCCAACCCATCGGGGCGCATCAGCCCGACCACAGCACAGCACGTGCGCTTTGGCCTTGACGGAAGGATCGCCGCGGTGCTGGACGACGGCCCCTGTGGTGTGGGATTGGAATCGACCATTGTAGGGCTGGCAGGGGACCCGACGCTATTGCGCCCCGGAGGAATAGCGGCGGAGCAGATCGAGGCGTGTCTTGAAGCACCTTTGCAACACTACGAGACAGGCGGTGCAGTTTCCGCGCCGGGCCAACTGTTGTCGCACTATGCCCCGGACGCACCGGTTCGGTTGAATGTGCGCACCAGGCGCGGGGACGAAATCCTGCTGGGCTTTGGACCCGTCGAATGCGACTTGAACCTTTCGAAGACAGGCAATTTGTCGGAAGCCGCAGCCAACCTGTTTTCGGCCTTGCACCAGTTGAACGAAACCGGTCGCCCGATTGCCGTCACGCGCATTCCGGAAACCGGCCTGGGTGCAGCGATCAACGATCGCCTGCGCCGCGCCGCTGCACCCAGGCTAACCTGATCAGGCGTGACCCGCACTGGCGGAAAGTGTCAGCGGATCGACGCCAAGTGTCGCCAGAGCGGCCTCCCATTTCTCATCATCGGCCACTTGAAAAACCAGCTCGGGCGAGGCATCGGTGGTTAGCCAGCCGTTCATGGAAATCTCGTCTTCCAATTGTCCGGGGCCCCAGCCGGAATACCCCAGCATCAGCATCGCCTCTGCAGGGCCTCGTCCGGCAGCGATGTCTTCGAGAATATCCAGGGTGGCAGTCATGCTGAACCCGCTCTTTACCGGCATTGAGTGCAGGTTCGCCTCGTAGTCCGAGCTGTGCAGCACGAAACCGCGAGACGTTTCTACCGGCCCGCCAAACCGCACGAGCCGTTCACCCACAACCGGGATTTCGCAGGCAATGTTCAACTGCGACAGGAGCGCCTTGATTCGAAGATCGGCGGGCTTGTTGACGATCAGTCCCATCGCCCCGTCGTCGCTATGGCTGCAAAGATAAATCACCGAATGATCGAAGCGCGGATCCCCCATACCAGGCATCGCGATCAACAGTTTTCCGGTTAGATCCATGCGAACACTCTTTCAATGCTTATCTTTAAACAATGGCCCTCCTGCACCGCGGTTTGCAAGGTATGGGGCACCAATTTTCTCAGATTTCACATTCCTGACCTGAACGTGACTTGGCATTTCCCGATTCAAAGCGCATGTATTCACTATGTTGAAGTTGAAAAAACTGGCGTCCTGCGCCCTGACCGCCTGTATTTCGTTCGCAATGCCTGCTTTGGCAGGCGGGCTTGATGATGTGGTGAGGCTTGAAATCCTGGATGGTGGGTCAACAAAGAATGGCACCTATCTGGGGGCTATTCGGCTGACACTTGCCGAGGGATGGAAAACATATTGGCGCGCGCCGGGCGATGCAGGCATTCCGCCCCAGTTCAACTGGAACGGGTCGGACAATATCGGCGAGATTTCGATTACCTGGCCAACCCCGCACGTATTCGATCAGAACGGGCTGCGGTCAATCGGGTACAAGGACCAATTGGTACTGCCGGTCGAGATTACCCCCGCCAAACCAGGTCAGCCCGTACGACTGAGGGGTGAGATGGATTTCGGCGTTTGCAAGGACGTCTGTGTTCCCGGCAACCTTGGCTTTGATCATACGCTGTCAGGGACAGCCGGGCGCAATCCAGCCATTGCCGCTGCGATGGCCCAGCGACCCTATTCCGAGCGTGAAGCAGGTGTACAGTCGGCCAGCTGCCACCTGAAGCCGACTCAGAACGGAATGCGGATAGAAGCGCACATCGCCATGCCCCCGGCGGGCGGGGAAGAGGTCGCAGTTATTGAGTCGGGCGATCCGTCGCTTTGGACATCGGAAACGCAAACGACGCGACAGGGAAACAAACTGGTCGCTAGTTCCGAACTCATCAGCAACTCTTCGTCCGCTTTTGCGCTGGACCGCTCGGAAATCCGGATCACGGTGCTTGGGTCCAATCATGCGGTCGATATTCAGGGTTGCACAGCTGGCTAGAACATGAGCCGGACACCCTCCATCGGAGCGTTGGCTGTCGTCATTCATGACGGTCACGTTCTTTTGGTGCAGCGCGGCAAACAACCGGACGCCGGCCTGTGGGGTTTTCCCGGCGGCCATGTGGAATGGGGTGAGACGGTGATGCAGGCTGCAGCACGGGAATTGCAGGAGGAGGCCGGTGTCATTGCTGAACCGGTGCAGTACCTCGATAACCTGGATTTGCTGCGGCGCGATGACTGCGGGAATGTCGTCAGCCACTATCTGCTTGTCGCGGTTACGTGCCATTATATCAGTGGAGCACCTGTTGCCGGGGATGACGCAATGGATGCCGGGTGGTTTCCTGTCGACAAAATTCGTGGGAACGCTTTGCCGATGAGCGCCCGGGTTCCCGATCTTTTGCTTACGGCACTTGAGCGGGCGAGTAACTAGCCACAGTCATTACGTTTTGGTTCGCGACGCCAACCGTGGATATAGCAGCGCCGATATCACCACCGAGGCAAACAGAATAATCAGCGCACCGAGCACAAATAATCCCAAGCCCGCCTGCGCGAGGCTTGCTGTTTCCAGAACTGGTGCGAATTGGGTCAGAAATCCGGGCAAGCCATTATAGACAAGCGGCCATATCATTGTGATACCCATCCAGATCAGCATCAGAACACCTGTGCCCGCCACCGTTGATCGCACCAAAGGGTCCGGACCACGAATAGCCCGGCGCAGCGCCATCAACGGGCGGGCGAAATCGCGCTGTATCGCGAGAAGCGCTGGAACAACGAACAGAACAAGCATCATACCGAACCCCAGCCCGTATACTAGCGTGATCACCGTGGGTTTTAGAAACTGCGCCTGCTGGGATTGCTCGTAAAGCAAGGGCGCAAGACCCAGAACCGTCGTCATAGTGGTCAACATGACCGGACGAAGACGATCCGCCGCTCCGTCGATGATCGACGGAATCAGCCCCCTGTCCCGCTGATATTCATCAATCGTCGTCACCAGAACGATTGAGTCGTTGATGATGATACCTATCATCCCGAGCAATCCGACAACAGTGAACATGGAGAGCGGCACCTCCCAAATGTAGTGCCCCCAGATCGTTCCCACCAATCCGAAAGGTATGATTGCCATTACCACCAATGGTCGGGTCCAACTCGCGAACACCCATGCCAGCACAAGATAAATTCCTGTCAAACACAGGATCAGACCGGTGCGCGCTTCCTTGAGAAACTCGTCCTCCTGCTCGCTCAATCCGGCCATGCGCCATTCGACCTGACGTTCGCTGGCAATTTTGGGCAGGATCTCGTTTTCGAGCGCGGCTGCGATTTCTGCCGCGCGGGCCGGGTCATCTTCGGCAATATCGCCGATCACTGAAATGACGCGCAGCCCGTTTTCACGACGTACGGTTGAGAACCCGACTTCGCGCCGCACCGAGACCACATCAGCCAGCGGAACATATACACCCATTGGTGTGCGCATGAGCGTGTGCTCCAGAAAATCGGCGGTCAGTTCGTCCTTTGGAAGTTCCACACGTATCTCGGCGCTGCGCGGCCCATCCGGGAAAGTGGCCGCCTCGATCCCGTTAAGACGGTTTCGCAAAGCGCGCCCAAGGGTTTCAATGGTAAAACCAAGCGCCTGCCCTCGGGGCGTCAAATCCAGAATAAATTCTTCCTTGTCATAGGCAAGGTTGTCCTCCAACGCCGAAACTTCGGAGTATCTCATCAGGGCCGCTTGCAAATCTTCTGAAGCGGCCTTGAGCGTTCCGACCTCTGACCCGGAGAACTGCACATCGATTGCATCACCGGCAGGCCCCGACCGGTAGCCCCGGAAAGTCAGAAACTCGGTCATCGGGTGGCGGTTCACGAAATCCTGCAACTCTCCGACAAATTCAAAGCTGGAATAGGGACGAAGATCAGCGTCGATCAACTCGATCGAAATTCCACCCAGCAGATCAATGTCTTTGCCTTCGGCAGCAGACAGGCCCCATCCCGCGTTGCCCCCGACCTCTGCCAGAACATAGTCTATTGGATTTCGCCCGTGCCGCTCCTCGTAGATCTTCCCAAGCTCTTCGGTTGCACGCTGTAATTCTCGCATCATGGAAAACGTATCTGCACGCGTGGCGCCTTCGACCATGATGAAGTTGCCAGTAACGGAACCCCGTTCGGGCGCGTTGAAAAACCGCCAGTTCACGTCGCCCCGAATGAACAGGGCAAGCTGGCTCGCCAGGACGACCACCACTCCGGCCAAAACAACGTATCGCGCCCAGATGACCCACGCGATCAGCGGGCGGAAGAGGTGGTCGCGCACCCATCGAAAGCCCCGGTTGACGACACGGTTGGGCAGATCATACCAGTGCTCTTTCGCAGAGTGAGCGATCGCATGGGACAAGTGGTTCGGCAGGATCAGGAAGCATTCGATCAGGGACGCCAGCAACACCGCGATCACGGTAAAGGGAATGTCATATATCAACTCACCGAACCGACCACCGATAGCCGTCAGGCCGAAGAAGGCGATAACGGTGGTTACCGTGGCGGCAAAGACCGGCATCGCCATACGAGAAGCAGCGCGTTCAGAGGCGGCAACCGGAATTTCACCCAACCGACGCGCCCGAAAATCCGCGTGTTCACCAACCACAATCGCATCATCCACAACAATGCCGAGCGTAATGATCAGGCCGAACAGCGACACCATGTTGAGCGACAATCCAGCCAAATACATGAATGAAATGGCCGCAAACATCGCAACTGGAATACCGGCTGCCACCCAGAACGCGATACGGGCGTTGAGAAACAAAAACAGCAGGCACACTACAAGGGCCAATCCCATGAGGCCATTGTCGACCAGAATGTTGAGGCGATCCGTTATTGCCTGGGCGCGGGTTCGGATCAATTCGACCGTAACCCCATCCGGAAGACTGGCCTGCATCTGGGTCACGACTTCTTCGACAGTGCGCTGGATCGCAATGGCATCACCGCGATCGGATCGATCCACGCGGACGGACATGGCCGGATGTTCGCCCACATAGTAGCTGCGATTGCGTGTCACACCCTCGATCCGCACGTCGGCCACGTCCTCGATTGTCAGCGTGGAGCCATCCGCAAATGTGCGCAAGGCGATGCCACGGATCTCTTCAGGCGTGCGTTTTTCGATACCGGTTCGAATCCGGGCATTCGCCCCACTCACGTCTCCTGCAGGATTCGCATCAACCTCGGCAGCGATGGCCGCTGCAATTTCGGCCATGCTGATGTCGTTGGCAATCAATTGCGCTGTCGGCACCTCGACCACGATACGCGGCGCCGCAATTCCCCGGATCGTGGTGCGCGTAACACCGGCCTTGAAGAGGCGGGTGATCAGTTCGTCGGTGAATAGCGCCAGCCGCCCCGTGTCCACTGGGCCAGTAACGACGACATCCGTGACCCTGTCGCGCCACCCGCCACGCCGGACGCTTGGCTCTTCGGCATCTTCGGGCAGGTTGGTTACACCGTCGATGATGGTTTGGACCTCATCAACGGCGCGCGACATATCCCAACCCGGTTCGAATTCCAGCTCAATCCTCGCATCACCTTCTCGCGATCTGGATTCCGAGCTCTGCACCCCATCCACCGCCAACAGGGCAGGTTCCAAAACTTGCACGATGGCGTTGTCTACATCTTCAGGCCCGGCTCCTTCCCATTCGACTGTGACCTCGACCTGCTCCGTGATGACATCAGGGAAAAATTGAGCCCGCATATTCGGAATCGCGGCGGCCCCCATCACCAACATGATGATCAAAAGCAGGTTTGCGATTGTGCGATGACGCGTGAAATAGCTGATAACTCCACCGGCTGCGCTGGGGATTTCGCGGATCATCGAACTTATCCCCCGGACCGCGCTTCGATACGATGCACCAGCTGTGCGGGTACGCGTGCTTCGGCCAATTGATTCAGGACCCGTGCCTTGTCGTCAGGAGCAAGACGGTCATTTGCTTCGACCGCGGCGACCAAGAGCGCCCGGCGCTCGTCGGTCAGTTCAACCATGCCCGGATCAAGCGCGGTGCTGGCCTCTGTCCGCAACGGACGCACCCGCACGCCCTTTCCGAGCAAAGGTGTCCTGCCAATAACAACCTCGCGCCCCTCCAGCCCTTCGCCTCGCACCAGCACTTCGTCCTTTTGGCGGCGCACCAATTGCACCGGGAGTGTTTCGAGACGTTCGTCACGACCAAGCACCAGCACAGTACCCGACGCGTCCAGTGCCGAAGCCGGAAGACGTGCTACCTGTTCAACAGGGTTTTCCTGTACCGATACCGTCACGAAATCTCCGGGTTTGAATCCGGGGGCCTCGTCAAGGCGGGCAAAGATAAGGCGTCCGGACTGCCCCTCTCCGGCCGAGCCGCTGTCTCGGCTGATCCTGCCAGTTGCCGTGAGATCGGTTCCGGTGACCTCCAGCGAAACGGTCACGGGGGCTTCGATCAGAACACCTTTTGCATCAAGCAATCGTACATATTGCGCAGTCGACACCCGAAAGGCGACTTCCAAAGCATAGGGGTCAACCAATTCGGCCAGCTTTTCATTGGCCGACACCAGTCGTCCTTCTACTAATGTCACACCACTGAGAGTCCCATCGTAACGTGCGCGCACCGTCATATCGTCAAGGTCGCGTTTTACGGCATCAAGCGCAATGCGGGCGCGGGCCAGTCGCGTTTCCGTCTGGTCGACCCGCGCCTCAGCTTGCGCTACTGCGATCCTGCGGGCGAGGGTGGCCTGACGCGCCGATACCGCTGCCAGTTCTGCAGTCTCAACTGCCGTGGCAGAACCAAACCCACGTTCTTCGAGATCGCGCTGACGCTGAAGCGCACGGTCGCGCAAAGCGGACTGTTCCGCCGCTGCCTTCAATTCATCCCGTGCCAAAACCAGTGATCTTTCGGCGTCTCGTTCTTCAACCTGAGCATCCAGAAGATCCGATTCGGCACGATCCAAAGCCGATTGCGCGTCAGCAGGATCCAATTCAACCAGAACCTGCCCTGCAGATACCGCGCCGCCCTCTTCGAAGTTTTCCGACAACCAGATCACCCTGCCTCCGGTTGCAGCCCGCAATTCGAGCCGACGTCGGCTTTGTACTTCGCCAAAAACGTCCAGATAAGGAGTCACCGTTTCCAGTTCGGCAGTCACGACGTTGACCGCAAAGATTCGTTCACGCGACGGCGGAGCCGGGTTTTCCTTGTTTACGAAGTCCTGTACTGCGCCAGTGACCAATTGCGCCGCATATAACAGTAGGGCAAGCGTCATCGAGGCCAAAAATACCCCAATAAGGCTTTGCCGCAAGAATCGCATCGGTCACATTGCTCCGATCATTTCTAAGTGCCCTCACAAGTAAGTAGCCGGACTGCAAAAAATGCCAAGCCACAAAGCGTTTACAGGCAGTGAAACGTATGACCAGTCTACTTCCGTCGCTTGTGTTCGTCCAATCGCGGCATGATCTCGACGAAATTGCATGGCATGTGGCGGTAATCGAGCTGCTTTTCCAGTATCCCGTCCCAACCATCCTTGCAGGCGCCAGGACTGCCCGGCAGGGCAAACAGATAGGTTCCACCCGCCACTCCGCCAGTGGCGCGGGATTGCACGGCCGATGTACCGATCTTTTCCATCGAAATCATCGTGAAGACGGTGCCGAAGGCCTCGATCTCCTTCTCGTACACGTCCCTGTGCGCCTCGACGGTCACGTCTCGCCCGGTCAATCCAGTGCCGCCGGTCGAGATCACAACGTCAATTCCGGGGTCGGCCACCCATACGCGCAGTTGCTCCGCAATCTCGGTTCTTTCGTCTTTCAGAATTTTCCGGTCGACCACTACATGCCCGGCCTTCTCAATGCGATCGACAAGTGTCTTGCCCGATCGGTCCTCCTCGATGGATCTGGTGTCAGAAACGGTGAGAACCGCAATGCGGACAGGAATGAAATCTTTGCTTTCGTCGATGCGGGACATCGGATCAGGACCTTTCCAGGATAGCCAAGCGTAGGGCGAGGGCCGCGAACAGGCACCCTGAAACCCAGCCCAATACGCGTGAAATCGCAGGGTTGTTCGTTAGCTTCCGGCGCATCGCGCCCGCAAAGAAACCAACTCCGGCGTTGATGAAAAACCCCCCGAACGCAAGGACCATGCCAAAGATCAAAAACTGTGGCAGGATTGATCCGGCATTCGGGTTCACAAATTGCGGGATGAAAGCAAGAACAAACAGGATAACCTTGGGGTTTGTCAGATTCACCATTAAACCGTCGCGAAAAGAATGGTTGGCAGGCCTTGTCGCAATGTCCGGCGATACCGTTCCAGATCGTATGGCGCCCCAGGCGAGCCAAAGCAAATAAGAAACGCCAAGCCAGCGGATGGCGTCGAACAGAACCGGTGCCGCCTCGACAACCGCCCCCAACCCTAGCCCGGCCAGCGTGACGTGCACCATCGAACCGGTCGAAATCCCAGCGCTTGCAGCCGCCGCAGCGCGAGGACCTGAACGCAGACCCTGCCCCAAGCAAAACATCATGTCCGCCCCAGGCGTCAGGTTCAGCGCCAGCGCCGCCGGAACGAATGTCCAAAAAACAACTGGGTCGATCATTTCAGTGAAAACCAATTGATAGTCGGGCCGAGATTGGCAATTTCGGTCCGACCCATTTTTCCGCGAGCGCCCCAACTGTCGTGGATATGCCCACAAAAAGCCAATGAGGGCTGAATGCGTTCGATCGCATTGCGCACCGCAACCGATCCCACCGACACCCCTTGCGAGGTTTTGTCCCCGATCCCTTTTGGCGGGGAATGGGTGATGAGGATATCGGTATCCTTGCAGCGGTCCAACAACTCTGTCGCTTCAGCCTCGGTCAGATCGCAAGACCAGTCGCCAAAGGGTGTGACCGGTACGCCATAACCCAGCCCGAACATGCGCACCCCATCCACGGTCATTCCGTGGCCGTGCAATACGTGCGCGCCTTCGTGAGCGGCTGTGTCCAATTCTTCCGCACTTTCCGCGTTTCCCGGCACCAGAACCAGAGGGGCTGATATTCTGGAAAGCATCTCCATCGCTTCATCCAGCCCATGCCGCATATTGCAATAGTCCCCGGCGCCGATCACCAGATCAGCATCGTTACTGGCCACCACTAAATCGGCGGCTCGCGTCCGCGCCATATGAAGGTCAGAGAACGCAAGGATTTTCATTTCGATTCCTCAAGCCGTTCCTTGAGCACCAGAAGATCCGCCCAGGCCTGCCTTTTCATATGAGGCTGGCGAAGCAGATATGCAGGGTGAAACATCGGTATGACCGGCAGGTTCATTGCTTGTTCCCACTGCCCTCTCAACCGGGTTATGCCGCGTTTTCCCAATACCGCCTGACAGCTGATATTTCCCATTAGCACCAGAACCGCTGGCTTTGCCAATGCGACATGCCGCTCGAGAAACGGTTTCATCATTCCAATCTCTTCGGGTTTAGGATCGCGGTTTTGCGGAGGCCGCCACGGCAAAACGTTGGTGATATATACATTCTTGCTGCGGTCTAGTTCGATCGCTGCCAGCATCCGGTCCAGCAAATGACCCGCGCGTCCTACAAATGGGCGGCCCTCCCGGTCTTCATCACGCCCCGGAGCTTCGCCAATGATCATGACGCGCGCGCCTGGTGTTCCGTCTGCAAAGACCAGTTGCCGTGCCCCGCGTTTCAATTCGCACAGATCAAATGCATCCATTGCCGCGCGCAACTCTGGCAATGAGTTTGCCCTTCGCGCCGATCTTTGCGCAACCTCGGTCGCATCGGCATCCTTCGGTTTTACATTGACCTCTGGAGTTGGAACAGTTGCCTTGGGCTGTGCCGTTGTGTCGGGTAAAGCATACCGGTCCACCGGATCATCTCCGATGGCTTCGGTTGCTCCCAACTCGATCTGCCATTCCAGCAGAGCGCGAGCCGTGTGATGATCCAGTACCGATTCCAT
>NZ_JBXWSF010000095.1:0-13720 GCF_059613285.1 Ruegeria sp. BHSB058
CACGCTCGTTCCGACGCCTTCAACCTCTGGAACGATTGCACTGCGGAAATGACAGCCTGAACCTGCCTTCGCCAATACCTTACATGCTTAGGTCAATAACTTGGCAATACCTCGGGCTGATAGCTGCTATCAGTCTGGATTTCATTCGTTTCCCTTGAAGGTCAGAGTTGTCGTACCGCGAAGGTATCGCAGCTGTTGGGGTTTCCGGATTTGTAGCCGCGGTAAAATCAGTTTTGCCGTTGTGCGCTGGTGCCATGCGTAAAACTGTCAGGTACCACAACACCCTTCTGGGCGCGTTGCAGCGCGTCATCTCCGATGGCGGCAGCCGTGTTGAGCGCCTCTTCAATGTCGCCCGGCTCCAGCACTCCAAACCGTTGATCCATGGCCCGCGTCCAGAAACCGGAGTAGCAATCCGCCTGAAGTTTCACGCGAACGGACAGAGCATTCGCCTGTGCCTGGCTGGACTGGCTTTTGGTTCGGTTGACCTTTTCCAGAAGTCCCAGACTGTTCTGAACATGGTGTGCGACCTCATGGGCGATCATATAGGCTTTGGCAAAATCTCCGCGCGCACCCAGACGTTGTTCCATCACTTGGAAGAACGACGTATCCAGATAAACACGCTGATCGACGGGGCAATAGAACGGTCCGGTTGCCGACATGGCACGCCGACAGGCAGATTGAGTGCGACCCGCAAACAGGACCAGAACCGGTGGCGTATATTGAATGCCAGAGTTTCGGAATATATCGGACCAGATCGCTTCGGTATCGGCCAAGATAACGGCAACAAACTCCTCTGTTTCATCGTCAATCTGCACCGGCGCATTTGCCTGCGGAGGGGCGACCTGATCCCCGCCACCCAGAAACGGCGTGACATCAACACCAAAAAGCAGACCGATCACGAGGACCACAATCAATCCGGCACCGCGGCCTTGTCAGAGGGATTGCGCTTGAGGCGGGCAGGGCGGTTTTGTAGCGTCTGGTCATGACGAATCCGAACCCGTTCCGCTACTTTCGAACAAGCCGCGAGATCATCCGGCTGGCCGTGATGTTGTACGTCAGGTTTCCGCTGTCTTTGCGGAATGTCGAGGATCTTCTGCACGAGCGAGGTATTGATGTGAGTCACGAATCTGTTCGGTTCTGGTGGAACCGTTTCGGTCCGATGTTCGCATCCGAGATCCGCAAGAAACGCGTCGAACAGATGCGCGACTGGCCGCAGTGGCGATGGCATCTGGATGAGATGTTCGTGAAGATCAACGGCGACCGTCATTACATGTGGCGGGCCGTCGATCACGAAGGTGAGGTTCTGGGAAGCTACGTCACGAAGACGAGAGACAGGAAAGCGGCATTGAAATTCCTCAGGAAATCATTGAAGCGTCACGGTCGTCCTGATGTCTTGGTAACCGACCAACTCCGGTCCTACGGTGCGTCGATGAAAGACAACGGCAATGCTCACAGGCAGGAAACGGGTCGCTGGCTGAACAACAGGGCCGAGAATTCACATCTGCCATTCCGACAACGAGAACGGGCAATGTAACGCTTTCGGCGAATGCGAAGTCTGCAGAAATTTGCTTCCGTCCACGCCTCGGTCTTCAATCACTTCAACTCGGAGCGCAGCCTCACCAGCAGACAGAATTTCAAGCTCAACCGCGCCGCCGCTCTAGCCGAGTGGCATCAACTTGCTGCGGCATAAAGGGCAGGGTTACTGTCCCAGCTGAGACTAGTTCTCATCCGTCTAACACCACCCGAAGGTGAAGTGCTGGAAAGCGTTGTCACCAAGCGGCGCAACAAGCGCGCTGCATTGATAATGTTCAGGAGATTGATGCGGCGGTATGGTCAACCAGAGGTCCTAGTCACCGATCGGTTCGCTTCATACAAGGCTGCACTTCGCGATCTGGGGTGCGATGATCTGCAGGCGTGCGGTCGCTGGCTCAACAACCGCGTTGAGAATTCACACCTGCCGTTTCGAAGAAGAAAACGAGCAATGCAACGCTTCAGGCAGATGCGAAGTCTGCAGAAATTCGTAGCTGTTCACGCCTCCATCTTCAACCACTTCAACCAGGATCGCAGCCTCTCGAAGCGAAACCACTTCAAGCAAAACCGTACCGCCGCTCTCGCCGAGTGGCGCGATTTCTGCGCGGCAAAAGGGACAGCGTTACTGTCTTGGCAGAGACTGGTTCGAAGTCGTCTGACAGCACCCTCGGCACAATTGTTTCTTTGAAAAGTACGCCGTGTGATACAATCCCGGATTAGCAAACTTGGTCATTACCTTCATATAGGGTGACGTATGGGCCATTCCGGCAACAACTGCAAAGCGGGACGTTCCCGCAAAGAAAAAGGCACGAATCCAGAAAAAGACACGCTCGCAGTTGCTGCGCGGACGGATCAGGGGTCTCGGGTCCTGTCCCACGATCTTGCTCTTGGGAGCGTTTCGGATGACCGTTTGGTCGGTGTCGTAGACGGCACCTCGCAGGAAAATGCAGACTTCCTGACAGCTCTTGGAAAGATCATCGAAGCAATTGTGATGGACAGCGGGTCAGAGTGTGGATGCATATTGCTAGTGAAGGAAAGAAAGTTATGGCCCGCCGCTACTTGCGCAGGTTCTTCAGAAACCGAAAGCGGTTTCGAAAGCCTTTTGAACGCCATTTTGCACAACCACTCCATACAAGATAAGCTTTTGGAGGGAGAGGTCGTTTTTATTCAGGACGTCCAGAGTAGCATTGAAATGTCAGGATATTTTGTCGACGCTGTTGATGTTCGGAGTGTTTTTTCGGTTCCCATAGTTTGCGACGGACATCCATCCGGCGCTATTGTTGTCGGCCGTTGTGACGGGGGCGATTTCAATAAGACCACGACAAGCCATCTTTCCGTGTTCGCCGATTTGGTCGCGGCGATCATCGAGAAATCTCGTCTGCTCTCCAGAACCTTGGAGCTTGAAACGGATCTGGCCGAGCGGAACAGCGAGTTGGCAGAAGCACGCGTTCAACGGGCAGCGTCATCCGACCTTTTGAAGATGATCAGCGGGACGTCATTTGATCCCGAACCAGTGCTTGGAACCGTGGTCGACACTGCAAAACGGCTTTGCGGTGCGGAACGGGCGCACGCCTTCATTCTTGAAGCGAACCTTTTGAAATTGGCGTCCGCAGGTACAGGCATGCCAAAAGGCCAGGAGCAGTATCTTCGGGATCATCCTCTGCCATTGGACAGAGGGTCGGTTGCGGGCCGGGCCGCTCTCGAACGCCAAGCGGTGCAGATCGAAGATTCACTGAACGATCCCGAATACAAGCTGAGCGAACTCACGGCACGTTATCAAGGCCGGACGCTCTTGGGTGTTCCGATGTTGAAAGGGGATCATCTGATTGGTGTCATTACAGTGGTCAAGTCTAAGGTCGAGCCATTCAATAAGCGCCAGATCGAACTGGTCTCAAACTTTTCGGATCAAGCAGTGATCGCGATCGAGAACGCCCGCCTGTTTCGGGAAGTGGAGTTGCGCAACCGCGATCTTGCCGATGCCTTGGAACAACAAACAGCGACAGCCGACATACTGGCGGTCATATCCAGCTCGTTATCGGATGCGCAACCAGTGTTCGAAGAGATTGTCGAAAGTGGTCTCAAGTTATTTCCAGGCTGTAAAGTTACGATAGCAAAGCCGCAGGATCGAGAACTTCACGTTGTGGCCATCGCAGCATCGAATGACGAGGACGAGGCCGCGGTTCGCGGTGTTTTCCCCATCCCGCTGTCGCATGAGTATCTTCATAGTGTTGCATTCCTGGAAAAACGTTTGGTCGACATATCTGACGCTGCGCAAGCCCCTGACGATCTGAAGGCAGGCGCCCAAAATCTTCTAGCCAGTGGCAATAACGCTATCACGGTATTTCCCTTGGTTCGTGATGATGAGGCGATTGGCGCTCTGAGCGTTATCCGGGAAAAACCCGGGCCCTTGTCTGACAAACAGTTGGGTATTTTCAGGACATTTTCCAATCAGGCCATGATCGCCATCGAAAACGCCCGGTTGTTGGAAGAATTACGTGAATCGCTGCAGCAACAGACCGCGACAGCGGACGTGCTAAAAGTGATATCGCGCTCTGCTTTCGATTTGCAGACAGTGCTCGACACGTTGACCCATTCCGCAGCAACCCTGTGCGAGGCCGAGAATGCGTGGATCTTTCGGCGGCACGGCGACATCTACAGGTTTTCCGCAAGCTTCGGTTTTTCCGAGACGTCGCATGCAAAAATAAAAGAATTCCTATCGCCTTTGGATGTGACCCCTGGCCCCGGTACGATGATCGGTCGAACCGCAAAAGCTCGCGAGCCGGTTCAGATTGTCGACGTGTTGGAAGACAGCGAATACTCGTGGGGAGAGTTACAGGAAATCGCCGGGTACCGGTCTGTCATGGGAGTCCCGTTGTTGCGCGACGGCGAGACAATCGGAATTCTGGCCTTGTCTCGCACCGTGGTTCGACCTTTCACTGAGAAACAGGTCGAACTTGCAACGACATTTGCCGACCAAGCAGTTATCGCAATCGAGAATGTGCGGTTGTTCGAAGAAGTTCAGGCGCGAACCAACGAACTTCAACAAACGTTGGACTACCAAACTGCCACGAGCGATGTATTGGGTGTCATTTCTCGGACACCCAATGAAATTCAGCCTGTCTTCGATGCCATCGTTAGTACTGCAAAGCGGCTATGCCACGCCAATGACGCACATATTTTCCGTTTGGACAATGGCATATACAAACTGGTGGCACACCTAAAAACCAAGGCATCTGAAAGCCTGACAGACTATTTGAAATCGCATCCCATCAAACCCGGACAACAAGGGTCGGTGACGGCCAGGGCAGCAAAAAAATTGTGCGCTGTGCATGTCCCGGACACTGCCGCCGATCCGGACTATGACAAGGGCATTATTGGCCACGCGGGACGCCGCGCCGTTTTGGCGGTTCCGCTGGTTCGCGATGGTACGGCTATTGGCGTCATAACTATGCAGCGCGAGGCCAATCGACCATTCACGCAAAAACAGATTGATCTGGTTTCGACATTCGCTGACCAGGCGGTGATCGCAATCAACAATGTCGAGCTGTTCGATACTGTCGAGGCCAGATCTCTTGAGTTGAGGGAGTCTCTGGATCAACAAATCGCTACGGCGGATGTGCTCAAGGTGATTTCCCGCTCGGCTTTCAATTTGACCAATGTGCTCCAAACCCTCGTCGAAGCTGCGGCCCGGCTATGCCGCGCCGACCAGGGGATAATTGCCCGGGAACTGGATGGTCAATTCGGTCGGGTGGCAAGCTTTGGGACTTCCGCCGAATTCAACGAATTTGTCAGGATCATGCCAACTGAGCAGGAACGTGGCACGGCGATTGGTAGGGCCCTGATCGAACGTCGTATTGTTCATATTCCCGATATCATGAATGACCGCGAATACACCTTTCTGGAAGGTCGGGAGTTGGGAGGGTACCGCACGATCCTTGCCGTGCCGATGCTGCGCGAAAACCGCGCTATCGGTGTATTGTTGCTGACCCGGTTTGAGCCGGACCCGTTCAACGAAAAAGAAATCGAACTTGCCGGCACGTTTGCAGACCAGGCGGCCATCGCCATAGAGAATGTTCGCCTATTCGACGACGCAGAGACGCGCACAAGGGAGTTGGAGCAATCGCTGAGCGATCTCCGCGCAACTCAGGATCGTTTGGTGCAAACCGAAAAGCTGGCCTCATTGGGTCAACTGACCGCCGGAATTGCGCATGAAATCAAAAACCCGCTCAACTTTGTCAATAACTTCGCTTCGGTTTCGACCGAACTCATAGACGAACTAAAGGAAGCGGTTGACGGGTTGCAAGCCGACAAGGAGGCAGCGGACGATATCCGGGAACTTGCGGACATGCTGCGCGGCAATCTGGAAAAGATTGTGCAACATGGTCAGCGGGCCGACTCGATCGTGAAGAACATGCTGCTTCATTCCCGACAGAGGTCCGATGAACATCGCGTTGTCGACGTCAATTCCATCGTCGAGGAAAGTCTGAACCTTGCCTACCATGGAGCCCGCGCCGAGCGGCAGGGCTTCAACATAACAATCGATCGTTCGTTGGCGCCAGACGCAGGCTCAGTGGATCTATACCCGCAGGAAGTTACGCGTGTTCTTCTGAACCTGATTTCAAACGGTTTTTACGCAACAATGAAACGAAAAGCGGATCAAACGGATCATGTTTATGAACCAACATTGAAAGCATCCACAAGAAACCTCGGGGACTGCGTTGAAATCGCCATTCGGGACAACGGCACCGGGATAACGGGCGAGGTGCAGGAGAAATTGTTTTCGCCCTTCTTCACCACCAAACCGGCTGGAGAGGGCACTGGCCTTGGTCTTTCAATCAGTCACGATATCATCGTCAAACAACATGGTGGTAGGATCGAGGTGGAAACCGAACCGGGGAAGTTTACCGAGTTTCGAGTCATTCTGCCCCGAACTGCCGTTGAGGGGGATAGACATGAACTTGCTCGTTCTCGTGATTGACGACGAAGCCGATATCGAAACCCTGTTCCGCCAACAGTTTCGAAAGGAGTTGCGGGCGGGTGAATTCGCCATGCAGTTCGCTCTTGGTGCCGACGAAGCCTTGGCCGCAATTCGCAGCATAAATGATGCAATGCTGATCCTCATCTTGTCCGACATCAATATGCCCGGCATGAGCGGTCTGGATTTGCTACCGAAAGTGCGCGCCGCCCGACCGGATGTCCCGGTGTTCATGATCACAGCGTATGGAGATGCCGAAACCAGGCGCTTGGCAGTGGAAAAAGGCGCCAAGGGCTTTCTGACCAAGCCGATCGATTTTGCATCCCTGCGTGAAGAAATCCGCTTGCGTGTGGAACAAGCCGCATGACGCCGCGAGTGCTTTTTGTCGACGACGAGGTGGATCTGGAACCTCTGGTCCTGCAGAAATTTCGGCGCCAGATACGGGATGGAGGGATAAGCTTCGTGTTCGCGCGCGACGGCATCGAAGCTTTGGAAATAGTTGGAAGCGACGAAGTTGTCGACCTGGTTGTAACCGACATCAACATGCCACGCATGGACGGCCTGACTTTATTGCAGGAGTTGCAAGAAAGAGAAGCCGGTCTATCCACCATCATTGTCTCGGCCTACGGAGATATGTCGAATATTCGCACTGCCATGAACCGCGGCGCGTTCGATTTTCTGATCAAACCCATCGACTTTGCCGACCTTGAAACGACGATCGCCAAAACCGTTCGGTATGATGAAATTCTGCGCGAGGCCCACCGCCGCCAAGCCATGGCTGAAAATGCCTATGCGTCTTTGTCTCGCTTCTTTTCCCCGAACCTTGCCGAACAATTGGCAAGGACAGGGAACGAAGCTGATTTTTCCGGGAAATGGCGGGAGGTTTCCATCCTGTTTACCGATATCGCCTCATTCACTAGTTTGGCCGAAACACTTGAGCCCGTTCAGCTGGAAACCCTTTTGAATGAATATCTTACGGGTATGACCGACATCGTTTTCGCTCATGAAGGGACGGTCACAAAGATCGTCGGTGATGCCATGCACATTCTTTTCGGTGCCCCGGGCGATCAACCCGATCACGCCGACCGGGCCGTGGCCTGCGCTCTGGCGCTGGACCACAAAGCGGAACGGTTTCGCGAAGCCTGGGAAGGGAAAGGGATATTGGTCGGCGCCACAAGAATTGGCGCTCACACCGGGCCCGCAATTGTGGGAAACTTTGGCGGTGAAAGGTTCTTCGACTACACAGCATATGGAGATACGGTGAACGTCGCCGCCCGTTTGGAACAAGCCAACAAAACACTCGGAACCAGAATATGCGTAAGCGCAGGTCTGGCGGAACGGGCGCGAAACTTCGAAGGCAGACCTATCGGCAGCCTTGCACTTAGGGGGCGCTCAGACATTGTGGACGCGTTCGAAGCATTGGCCAAAGACCAATGGAATTGCACAGGCACACGCGACTATTTGATGGCATTTTCTATGCTTGAGGCGGGGAATGCAGAAGCGCTACCTGCCTTTGCAGCACTGGTTGGAAGTCGCTCATGTGATCAACTTGCAAGCTTTCACCTAAAGCGTTTGCTTAACGGTGAATCGGGGGTTCGTATCGAGCTGACCTGAGGCGCCCCTTCGCCCATGTCTTAAGGAAACCGATTGAAGCGGGCCCGGCAGATTCCTGGCGTTTTGCGACAATGGATCCGAACCTGTTCCGCAATTTTCAAACCATCTCTGAAGTCATCCGGCAGACACCAACCGTCGGCTTTCATCAGCCCTGCGGTGTGTACCAGATGGGAGAGGTGTAGGCACGCTCCTGTTGCGATGTGGGAGCCCCGTCGGGGATCTCGATCCCGTAACGGAAAGCATCGTAGACATACCAAGGCGGCGTCGGGATCTCCAGCACGCGGACATAGTAGAAGGCCGGACGTGACGGATCAAAATCGGGGTCGGTCCACACCTTTGCAAGCTCCGAGGCACCGATCGTGTTGTTCCAGCTTGCAGACGCGACATCGACCGTGTCGCCCACAGCGGGAACCTTTCCGTCGGCACCGGCCTGGCGGTCGCCCGACCAGGCAACGTCATAGACCGTTTCGTCCGTCGTGCCATCCGCGTTCAGCCAGCCCTTCACGATCTGCACCCTGTCGAGATTGGCGCCAATCGGGTCTCGCAAGGCCGCTACCATGAAGGTCGGCGCCGTGGCGCCTTCGGGCGCGGCCATTAGGTCGGCGCCCATGGGTACTCCCTTGGCATAGCCGACCGTCGAGGGAATGCGCGAGTTCAGGTCGGAAGCGACAAAATCCCAGCCACCGAAGAACCGTACTGCGATGCGTGGCCCGGTCGTTGCGTAGATCTCCTTGCGGGCCATGGCGTCGAAGATGCTTTCGCGCGTATTTTCTTCTGCCCAGACCGCGGTGAGGCCCGAGGCCAGCATTTGCCATGCGAAGAGTTCACCATTCTCATTCTTCATGAACGGATGCTGCAAGCGTTCGGCCGACGGTTCGTACCCGGTGTGTTTACCGAAAAAGTTTTCCTCTTCGGCCGTGACAAGACCGGTATGGCTGTCAGTTGCGCCGCTCAGGCCGAACTTATATGGGTTGGTGCCGAATTTTGCCTCTAGGGCCAACCCGGTTTTTAACCCTTCACGAGCGTATTCCCGTGCAAGCATGTCATTGGTCTTGGCTTCTGACAGGTCAAGGTTACCAACATCCCAGTTGTAGAAATCCGCAAACTCGTCGTTGGGACTCAGGAAAGGGTGCGCCTCGCCATCACCCTTTATTTGAGTGATCTCATAAAGGGGTTCCCACCTTGCGCGCGCGTCAACATATTCCTGCGTAACCGCAGAACCGTCAAAGCGGGTGTCCACAGGGAACATGACGCCATTGGAAAGATTGCCGTTATGTGCAAGCGCAAGCGCGGCACCATTGGTCTTGTCTTCATAGGCGTCGAGATACGCGTAAAGATCCATAGGGTCAGGGCTGCCCCATGGCGGCGTCATCACCATCGGCACGACCTGCCCGACGCGCGCCGGGCCGTCGCGGAAGATGACGTTGCGGTGCAAATTGTTGCCAGCGACAAGAGACGTCCATTCGAACCCGAGCATCGGAGTGAAGACGCCGGGATCGTAAAACCGTTCGGCGGTGCGCAGGTTGTCTGACCAGATTGTCGCGAAACGCCGGGCCCCGGGCATGTAGTTGTTGAAGAGATCGACATCGATTGCCCCCTGCGACACCGTTCCGATCAGGTCCAGCGCGGTTTCCACTGCGGTTTGTCCACCTGCGCGGAAGCCTTCGGACCAGCGCCGCCCCTGTTCGTAACGCGTCACCGACGGGTTGCCAGCCAAGGCGTCAATGATCATGCCCATGCCGTCTGAATGATCGGTGATCGCCAGCCAGTCGAGCGGGCGCGACAGGCGCACGGGCTGACCTGATGAAGCGGTCACCTCCTCACCACGGGCAAAGCGGTAAGCGTCTTCGTGGGTCAGGCGCGCGCCGAAGCCGCCTGCGTCCATCGACTGACCAGTATGCAGGTGCGTGTCCCCCCAAAGCGGTCGTTCCGGAAAGCTGCGCCCGGCATAGGGCGAGTAGGCCGGGGCGGGGTAGGAATCGGCAAGCTGATCGGGTGAAGGCGTCCATTCCTGCGCAGCGGAGGGCAAGGCCCAAGACAAAAACGCCGTCGTCATCAGGATTGCCGCTTTTCTGGGGGAGTTTGGCCGATACAAATTCATGAAACGCTTTCCTATTAGTTTCTGTCCGGATGTGTCCGACAAAAAGGCCTGAGCAGCAGTAGGAAAGATGCATCCCTTCTACGCCACCCAATGACAATCGTAGGCTTCAATGATCGTAACTTAGCAGAATCGAACACTTATTCAAATTGGAATATGATCGCGGGTCGAAACCGCATCGAGGCACATGGTTAAACCACGGTTTCCATTTGTTCGGACGAGTCTCGCCAGCCATCCAACCTCATAGGACTTGTACTGGTCGCGGAAAGCCTTGCAATTTCGTTGCTTAGCAGAAAGCCTAGCGGATAAACGACCCTTTTGAATGCAAACCAGATGACTCCGCGATATTTTTTCTTTTCTCCCCTCGTCCATTTCTTTGTGATCGGTGCGCTGATTTTTGTCGGCTACGGGGTGGTCGAGGACGATGCAACTGCCCCTGCGCTTGATGCCATTGTTCTGACAGAGACCGACGCCGACCGTTTGGTGCAAAACTTTACCGCAACCTGGAACCGCTCACCGACAGCAACAGAACTCGACCACCTGATGCGGTCCTGGGCCCTGGAAGAGGTTAATGTCCGCGAGGCGCTGGCCCTCGGGCTGGACCGGGAGGACGCAGTAATCCGGCAACGGCTGCACCAAAAGATGCGCTATCTGGCGGAATCAGGCGCTGCCACTTTGGAACCCGACGACGTCACGCTCCAGGCCTATCTGGACAACAACGCGGACCGGTTCACGCGATCAGCGCGCTTTACCTTTGAGCACATCATCCTGCCACCGGAAAGCGAGGCTTCAGAGGTTCTCGCCTTGCTAGACAGCGGCGCTGACCCTTGGACATTAGGGGCTGCAAGCCTTTTGCCGCCAAGCCTGTCGATGTCGCCCGCACCGGTGATCGGCCGGACATTCGGAGATGGGTTTCACGTGGCCCTCGAGGACATGCCCATCGGAGAATGGCACGGCCCGGTTCAAAGCGGGTACGGCCTGCACTTGGTACGAGTGATTGACAGGGAGGACGCGGCGCTACCGCCGCTGCGGGACATCCGGGACCGCGTCAAAGCAGAATGGCTTGCCGAAAGAATGAAGGAAATGAGCGAGGCTTTCGGTCAGGCACTTCTGGATCGTTACCCGGTCAGCCTGCCCGATGCCGATACGGTGCTGAGCCAATGACCCGACTCCTGTCCGCCCTGATTGTTGTCCTAGCCACCTGTTTGCCGGGTTCCGCTTCGGCCCACGCACTCGATCCCGGGTATCTTGAGCTTGCCTCGCTCGGGCAGGAGCGCTGGCGCGTAACCTGGCGCACACCAGATGTGAAAGGTCGGCCGATGCCAATCGAGGCGCGCCTACCAGAGAATTGCTCGCACGAGCCACCTGCAGAGCCGATCTTCGATGGGCGGGCCTGGACAACGGCTTGGGTCACGACCTGCCCAGGCGGACTGAATGGCGGTGTGATCGAAATCGCCGGCCTCGACCAGACCCGCACGGAAACCTTGGTTCGGTATGAACTGGAACCCGGCCGGACGCAGGTCTATCGCCTCACGCCCTCCGAAACCGCGTTTGAAGTGCCGGAGAACCAGGGGGTTCTCGACATCATTACCAGCTACGTTGCGCTTGGGGTGACGCACATTCTGGAGGGCGTTGATCACCTGTTGTTCGTTTTTGCTCTTGTGCTGTTGATCCCAGGGCGCGGGCGACTGTTCTGGGCGATTACGGCATTCACGATTGCCCACAGTGTAACCCTGGCCGCGGCGACGCTCGGTTGGCTGAACATCCCGTCGCCACCTGTCGAAGCAGTGATCGCGCTCTCGATTGTGTTTCTCGCTTTCGAGTTGTCGCAACGACCGGAAGAGCGCGATCCACTGACGATGCGCTTCCCATGGGCGGTTTCCTTTACCTTCGGCTTGATTCACGGATTGGGTTTCGCCGGGGCCCTGCGGGAAATCGGCCTGCCCGAAGGCGATATTCCGGTGGCTCTGTTTGCCTTCAATATCGGCGTGGAACTCGGCCAGATTTTGTTTGTCGCTGTGGTACTGGCAGTTGGCTTCGCGGTCCAACAGGCCTATCCGGCAATCAAAGACCGAGCAGGACAGCTTGAGCGCGTGGCCAGCTACGGCATCGGGAGCTTGGCCGCGTTTTGGGTCATCGACCGGATTGCAGGGTTCTAAATGCGATTTGAAGTAGTCGGGGCTCTGATGATGTGACCGGATCAAAAGCGGACTCGCAAGCACTAGCAACTGTATTTCTCAGGCGGTCTGAGCCGACCAGTTTTGCCGAGATTTTAGGAGTGCGTTCGCGATTGTAACGAGCTTTCTAGCGACTGCTGTGATGATGACTTTGTGTGGTTTGCCTGCGTCACGCAAACGATCTGCGAAGATCTTGAGATGCGGATTGTGATGACTCGCGACCAGAGCAGCCTGGAACATGACGTGTCGTACCTGTCGCCGTCCGCCACCAATGACGCGCTTGCCGCGCATCGCACCGCTATCGTGAGCAATGGGAGCCAGGCCCGTGAGCGCAGCAGCTTGTTCTCCCGAGAGTTGGCCCAGTTCGGGCATTTCCGCGATCAGAATAGTGCTGGCAACGGGGCCAATCCCAGGGACAGAACGCAAGATATCAGCGGTTTTTGCAAGGCCCTGATCTGCGGCGATGGTCTGCGCAATCTGATCTTCCAATTTACCGATCTGCCGATCCAACAGCTCCCTCAGTTCAGCATCAACTTCAGTGAAAATCCCATCCGTTCCCAACTTCTCATGCGCCTTGATCTGCGCCGGAAGTCTCTTGCGCGTCTCGACAAGTTGCGCTTTGATGCCAAGGCTCTGAGAAGGCGCAATTTCCCATGTGGCAGTTCGCGCCCCGCGTCTGGTCGAAATGCCATGAAGCGCGCAATGAGTTCCGCGTCGATCCGATCCGTCTTGGCGCGTGTGCCACGGCTGGCAGCGAAGGCTTTAATCTGAGCTGGCGGCAATTGCCGAGTCGATATGCCGGCTGCATCCAGCGCGGTCCACAGACGCCATTCCTGCCCTCCAGTCGCCTCAAAACAAACAAGCGCGTGCGTTGATTGTGCCAGATCAACAAGCTGCGCGTGACCCTCATCGCTGTTTGGGAGCCGCAACCTACGAGTCTCCGGCAGACAATGAACGTCAAGCCAATCGCGGCTGACGTCTATGCCGATGGTCTGCTCGTGTGATACTTTGTTCATACCCTCTTCCTTCTGCTCCGCGGTCCAGACCGGCCGCATTCAACTGTTCGAGACGATGAAGAGAGACGGTGCTGGCTCGCTAGAAAACGTGGTCTTGCCACAAGGCTCAGACGCCATACACCGCCCCGTCAGCAACCTCGGCAAAGGTGGCTGACGGGGGTTAAGTTAGCAAACTCGAGATACAGAAGGGTCAGGATGCATAACCAATAGATAACGGTCGCGGCCAGAGCGATGGCTGAGAGGAAGACCTTGGGGCAGCGATCATATCGTGTCGCCACGCGCCGCCAGTCCTTGAGCCTGCCGAACATGA
>NZ_JBXWSF010000096.1:0-13499 GCF_059613285.1 Ruegeria sp. BHSB058
GCGGCGCGGGCGGTCGCCCAGCAGGCGCGCAATCTCGGCCTGTGCCTCATCCGTGAACTGACGGCCCTTGGGCGTGCGCCGCCCCTTGCCTTTACCTGACTTCCAGACGCCCTTTGGCGCGCCTGCTGGCTTGGTATCCAATGGTGCCATGATGCCCTCCGACTGACGCCCCGGTCTCTCATCAGCTCATCATATCGTCAAATCGCAAATCTCAATCGCACGATAACGACAAATTATCACCGTAAAGAGGTCACCACCCGCCGCAGCGCCGCCACCGTCGGCAGTTCCGGATCGCGTTCCAGCGTTGCCAGACAGATCGGTTTCGACACCTCGGGTTCGACCAGCGGCAGCACCTTTGTGCCCTCCGGGTCGCCCAGCGCCCGGATCAGCACGCGCGGTACCACCGCCGCCGCCAGCCCCTCGCGCGCCATGACCATGGCGGCGGTAAAGCCGCTGGTCTCGGCCACCACGCGCGGATGCAGGCCCAGCTCGGCAAAAATCCGGTCGAGGATGCGACGGTTCTGCATCTGCGGTTCCAGCAGGCACAGCGGAAACTCGGCCACCCGCGCCCACGGGATCGACCCGGTTTCGTCGGTCATATGCGCTGGCACCAACAGCACATAGCTTTCCTCGTAAAGCGGCTGCACATGGCGCAGATCGGTGCCGATGCTGTCGCCATAGGTGATGCCCGCATCGATTGTCCCCTCGTCCAGCCCCTGCTGGATCGCGGTCGAGGACATCGAGTCGATCCGCGCCACGATCTTTGGATGCGCCTGATGCAGCCGCCGCACCAGCCGACCGGTAAAGGCCAGCGCCGTCGGGATCACGCCCAGAATCAACGAACCGGAAATCTCGCCCCGGATCGACGCGACCTCCTGTTCCAGCGCCTTGGTGTCGCCCAGAATGCGCCGCGCCCGGCGCACGATCATCTCACCCTCGTCGGTCAGACCCTGAAACCGGTTGGCCCGGCGCACGATGGTGATGCCCAGCCGCTCCTCCAGATTGCGGATGCGCATCGAAAACGCGGGCTGAGAGATCCCGCATTCCTCGGCCGCCTTGGCAAAATGGCGATGCCGCGCAAGGGCACTCAGCAGTTGCAGGTCTCGCAATTCGATCATGAGCGGTCCTTGGTCCAAAGTGCGGGTACATCAACATACCGCCCGACGCACCAAGTGTAAGCCCTCGCAATGGCTCCGGCAGAACACGATACCTGTCCGAGGCCTAACAAATCGACAGGATGAATTCCCAAAGAAACGCGGCTTTGGCCAGCACCGAAAAATGATAGTCGGCAATACGCAGGACAATGAGCCCGAGCATGCCCCACATTGCAATCATAAGGCCCAGCAAAAGGGGGTCGCGTTGTTGCGAGACAAAGATCAGGCGCAACTCCCGTTCCCGCCGATACAGGTCTTCGACATCCGCCAGCTGACGTGCCATCAACATCTTTTGCGATCCCTTGCCATAAGACACTGCTGCGATCAGGGACAAAGGCAGGAACGTCGACCGCGTCGGTAAAATCTTACTCAGGAACCATTGCCAGACAGTTTTGATACCGCCTGTCAGAACTGTGGTCGAAACACCCGAACCTTCGGTTTGTGCTTTTATTCTTTGGGGGCGGGCACAAGGCAGACTGATTGCCGACATTGCGCCGTCCCGATATCGTTTCGCTATCATATACGTGAAATCCGGACAATTCAGGGCACGGGCATCTGCGAAGTTCCGCCGACTCTAACACGGAAACCCGGCGTTGCTATCATGCGCAGTCTGGCTGAGCGGCCCATGAGAACACCAAGCCCTACCAACCAATGTTTCTGAAAAACCTCCAAGTCCCGGCATATTCGGCCGCGCCGACCCAAATCGCTGAGAAATGGCAAAAAATGCCCGAAAATGATAGGATGGCCGCAATCGAGGGGGTAATCGATGACGCGCAGGTGTTTTCTTTCGGCAATAACGGTCCTGACCCTGTTCCTGTCTTCTGCCTGGGCCAACAACACCGCCAACAAGACCGATCCGGATGCCGATCTTCTGTTGCAATACAGGACCATCGTCAAACTCGAACACGACTCGCGCCACCTGTACCACCTGCAATCCCAGGCGCTCATTGCGGTGCATGGCGGCTGGGTCACACCCGTGACCAAGGAAGGATCGGAACTGGATTCGCTGTCCGGCGTTCCCAGACAAATCGTTCAGGCCGATCTGAACCAGTTGAAGGCCCGCATCCGGCGCGGTGAGTTTTCACCGGAATTCGCCTCCCAACTCCAGCCCATCATCCTGGATCTGGAAGAGGCTATAGCGTTGTGCCTGCTGGTCGCCGACCTGCTCAAATCCGGGCAAGACCTGCAGGCAAACGAGGTCTATCGCACCCGATCCCTGCCGCTGTTCGAAAAGATCTGGCGCCAGACCTATACCCTGACGCGCGATACCGAGCGCCGGTTTTAAACCGATGATCCGCCGAGATCCGCCAGCACGGCTTTCCTCGCTAAACGACGAACCGGCGCTCAGATAAGCAGTTCCGCCCCTTCCGCGGACGTCGTATGATCGTACGAAGAAGGGGGAAACAAGGTGACGCGCCGGCTTGCAGCGATCATGATTGCGGATGTGGTGGGGTTTTCCGCCCTGATGGCCTCGGACGAGGCCGGAACGCTTGCCGCGCTCAAGCAGCATCATGCCGACCATTTCGACCCCCAGATCACCCGCCGCAACGGTCGCATCGTCAAACTCGTGGGCGACGGATTTCTCGCCGAGTTCACCTCGGTCGTGGACGCGGTGGAATGCGCGCTGGCGATCCAGCAGACCCTGTCGCTCGTCGACGACGCGTTCGCCCTGCGCATCGGCATCAACCTCGGCGATGTGATCGTCGATGGCGACGACATCTATGGCGACGGGGTCAATGTTGCGGCCCGGCTGGAAAGCCTGTCGGAACCGGGCAGCATCTGCCTTTCGGGTCCCGCCCACGATATGGTTGTCGGCAAGGTCGACTGCGCCTTCCGCGACCTGGGGCTGAAACAGCTGAAAAACATCGCCAAGCCGGTTCATGTGTTCCAGATCGCCTCCGGATCACCCGCGCCGCACTCATCTGCGCCCGCCACCCCCGAACGCTACTCCATCGCAGTGCTGCCGTTTTCCAACATGAGCGGCGATACCGAACAGGAATATTTTTCGGACGGCATCGCCGAGGACATCATCACCGACCTGTCCAGGATCTCGCGATTGTTCGTCGTCGCCCGCAACTCGACCTTTGCCTACAAGGGCCAGTCGGTGAACGTCCGCCAGATCAGCACCGATCTGGACGCGATGTTCATCCTCGAAGGCAGCGTTCGCAAGTCGGGCAACCGGGTGCGGGTGACGGCCCAGTTGATCGACGGCCAGACCGGCGGCCATTTGTGGGCCGAACGCTATGACCGCGACCTCACCGACGTGTTCGAGGTGCAGGACGAAATCACCCGCAACATCGTCGACGCCCTGAAAATCGTCATCGCCCCGAAAGAGAAAAAGGCCATCGAACGCGTGCCCACGCGCAACCTTCAGGCCTATGACTGCTATCTTCAGGGTCGGCAACTGATGCACAGCATGAGCCGTGACAACCTCGAAAATGCCCGCAAACTGTTCCTCAGGGCGGTAGAGCTGGACCCCGGCTATGCAATCGCGCTGACCGGCCTGTCCGACTGCGACGCGACCTATTACCATTTCTACTCGTCCGAACCCGAGATGCTCGATACCGCCGAAGCCAACAGCCGCCGCGCGCTCGAGGTCGCGCCGGGCATGGCCGAGGCCCACGCTTCACTCGCCTTCGTGTTGATGCTCAAGGACGACGCCGCTGGTGCAATCCGCGAATTCAACACCGCGCTTGAAATCGACCCCATGCTGTACGAGGCATTCTGGAACTTCGGCATGTTCCATGTGGTCCACAATGATTTCGAGACCGCGGCAGACCTGTTCCACAAGGCCGCCAGGGTGCGGGGCGACGATCTGCAATCCAAGATGATGCTGATGACCCTGTGGAAGGAACTTGGCCACAGGGACAGAATGCTGACCCTCGCGCACGAGACATTCTCGATCGCCAGCAGGCTGTTCGAATATGACGACCGCAATGTGCACGCCGCCTATATCGGCGCGTTCGCCCTGATCCATCTCGGTGATCGCGACAGGGCGCTGGACTGGCTGCAAAAGGCCGTTGATGTCGCCCCCGCCGATCCGCGCTCGACCTACAACATCGCCTGCGCTTATTCGATGCTCGGGGATCGCGACAACGCCCTCGCGTATCTCGGGAAATCGATCATGGAGGGCCGGCCGATCCGGATGATGAAATGGGCCACCGAAGACCCCGATCTGGCCCCCCTGCGCCAGGACCCCCGGTTCGACGACCTGATGAAGATATGGCGCGCACGGATGAGCCGCCCGCCCGCACAAACGTGACGGGCGGCAGCCCGCACATCATTGACTCGAATCGCAATCCTTCAATATCATTCGTACACAAACAAGAATGGGCATCCGGGGAGGGGCGGCTGTTTGAGGTATCTCGCACCGACTGAACTTAGCGAAGCACTTGATGCCCTGGCCGCTGGCGGGGCCAGAATCGTTGCGGGCGGCACCGATTTCTATCCGTCCAAGCCGCAGGGCGCGTTGCAGACCGACCTTCTCGACATCACCCGCATCGGGGGCCTGCGCGGCATCCGGCGCGAAGATGGCCACTGGCGCATCGGCGCGGCCACACGGTGGAGCGATATCACCCGCTTGCAACTGCCCCCCGCCTTTGCCGGCCTGCAGGCGGCCGCGCGCGAGGTGGGCAGCATCCAGATTCAGAACGCCGGAACCGTCGCGGGCAACCTCTGCAACGCTTCACCTGCCGCCGACGGCGTGCCACCCCTGCTGACGCTCGACGCGCAGGTCGAGATCACCTCGATCCGGGCGACCCGCAGCCTGCCCCTGTCCGACTTCATCACCGGTGTCCGCGCAACCGCGCTCGAACCGGGCGAGATGGTGACGGCGGTGCTGATCCCCGCCCCGCCCGACAACGCCACCGGCAGCTTTGAAAAGCTGGGCGCGCGGCGCTATCTGGTGATCTCGATCACCATGACCGCGGCCCTGATCGCGCTGGATGACGACAACAGGATTGCCGAGGCCCGCATCGCGGTCGGCGCCTGCTCGCCCGTGGCGCAGCGCCTGACCGCACTGGAACAGGAGTTGACCGGCAAGACGATTGCCGAGGTGGATGTGCGCGACGCCCACCTCGCCCCGCTCACCCCGATCGACGACATCCGCGGCAGCGCGGCCTATCGCGCGGATGCGGTGGCCGAACAGATCCTGCGCGCAATTCACAAGGCCGGAGGTTCCGATGGACGGTCGGGTTGATGACGCACTGATCCAGTTCAGGCTGAACGGCGAATCCGTTGCCGTGCGCCCCCGCCTGGGGGAACGCCTGTCCGAGACACTGCGCGAACGCCTGTCGGCACGCGACGTCAAGATCGGCTGCAACGCCGGCGATTGCGGGGCCTGCACCGTGCTTGTCGATGGCGAGGCCGTCTGTGCCTGTCTCACGCCCACGCATCAGGCGGCGGGACAAACGGTCGAAACCCTCACCGGCCTGACCCGGAACGAGCCGGTAACCCAGCGCCTTGCCGACAGCTTCCACGCCCACGGCGCGGCGCAGTGCGGTATCTGCACACCCGGCATGCTGGTCTCGGCCACCGCCCTTCTGCGCCGCGACCTGCGCCCGGAAGAGAACGAGGTCAAGGATGCGCTCGGCGGCGTCCTGTGCCGCTGCACCGGCTATCGCAAGATCATCGATGCGGTGGTGCAGACCTATCGTGAGCCGATCAGGCGCGAATACCACGACGACCATATCGGCGCGGCCATCCCCCGCCTCGACGGGCTGCCCAAGGTCGCGGGCACCGAAGCCTTCGGCGACGATGTGGCCCCGGCGGGCACGCTCGAACTGTACGTGATCCGCTCTCCCCATCACCGTGACGCCTTCGAATTTGGCGACCTCGACGCCTTTGCCGCCACTCCGGGCATCGCCGCGGTGCTGACGGCGGCGGATGTGCCAGGGCGCAACCTCTTCGGCACCATTCCGGGCTTTGTCGACCAGCCCGTATTCGCCGCCGGCGAGACCCGGTTCCGGGGCGAGGCCGTGGCCGCCATCGTCGGAACACCCGACACCATCGCCGCCTTCGATCCGCGCAGCTTCCCGGTCACGTGGACGGAACTGCCCGCGACCACGGGCATGGCCGAGGCGATGGCCAGGGGCGCCCCCCTGCTGCACCCTGACCGCGCGGGCAATGTCATGACCTCGGGCTTCGTCAGACATGGCGATGCCGAGGCGGCGCTGGCCCGCGCCGATATCGTGGTCCAGGGCCGCTTCCGCTCGGGTTTTGTCGAACACGCCTATATCGAACCCGAGGCCGGGTTTGCCCATGTCGTGGACGGGCGCGTGCATGTCCACGCCTGCACCCAGGCCCCGGTGATGGATCTCGAAAGCCTTGCCGACATCCTCGCCATGGAGCGCGACCAGATCCGCATCGTTCCCACCGCCACCGGCGGCGGGTTCGGGGCCAAGCTGGATATCTCGGTGCAGCCCTATCTCGCCATCGCCGCCCTCAAGACCGGCCAGCCGGTGCGCCTGACCTATTCCCGCACCGAGTCGATGCAATCGACCACCAAGCGCCACCCCTCGGACATGCACCTGCGCATCGGCGCCACCAAGGATGGCAAGCTGTGCGGCATGACCTTTGACGGTCTTTTCAACACCGGCGCCTATTCCAGCTGGGGGCCGACCGTCGCCAACCGCGTGCCTGTCCACGCCTCCGGCCCCTACCGGTTCACCGACTACCGGGCCGAGGCCAAGGGCATCCACACCCACTGCGCCCCCTCCGGCGCCTTCCGCGGCTTCGGGGTTCCTCAATCGGCGCTGGCACAGGAAAGCCTGTTCGACGAACTGGCCGACAGGCTGGGCATCGACCGGCTGGAATTCCGCATCTCGAACGCGCTGGAAAACGGCGTACCGACAATCTGCGGTCAGGTCTTCGATCAGGGCGTCGGCATCCGTCCCTGCCTAAAAGCGCTGCGGCCCGCGTGGGAAACCGAACGCGAACAGGCCACCGCCTTCAATGCCGAAAACCGGACCCTCAAACGCGGTGTCGGCATCGCCGCCGGGTGGTACGGCTGCGGCAACACCTCGCTGCCCAACCCCTCGACCATCAAGGGCGGCATCCGCGCCGACGGCACGCTGGTTCTGCATCAGGGCGCGGCCGATATCGGGCAGGGCGCAAACACCGTCATCGCCCAGATCTTCGCCACCGCGCTTGGCCTGCCCACCACGCAGCTGACCCTGATCGGCCCCGACACCGACGTCACGCCCGACGCCGGCAAAACCTCGGCCTCGCGCCAGACCTACGTCACCGGCAAGGCCGCGCAGCTGGCGGGCGAAGCCCTGCGCGCGGAGATCCTGTCGCGCGTCAACGCCAGCCCCGAGGCAGAGCTGACCCTCACCGGCCCGACCCTGCAGATCACCGACGGCGACCGCACCCACGAGATCGATCTCGCCCCCCTGCCTGCCGATGCCCAAGGTTACGTCCTGCGCGCCGAAGAGACCTATGATCCGCCCACCAAACCGCTTGACGAAAACGGCCAGGGCATCCCCTATGCCCAATTCGGCTATGCCGCGCATCTGGTGGTGGTCGAGGTCGACACCCGGATGGGCACCGTCAAACCTCTGCGCTTCACCGCCGCGCATGACGTGGGCCGCGCCATCAACCCGATGATGGTCGAGGGTCAGGTCGAAGGCGGCATCGCACAGGGTTTGGGCATGGCCCTGATGGAAGAATACATTCCCGGCCGCACCGAGAACCTGCACGACTACCTGATCCCCACGATCGGCGACATGCCCCCGGTCGAAACCCTGATCATCGAAGAACCTGACGCGCACGGCCCCTATGGCGCCAAGGGGCTGGGCGAACACGCCCTGATCCCCACCGCGCCCGCAATCCTGAACGCGATCAAGGATGCCTGCGGGGTGCGCCTCTATCAGGGGCCCGCCACGCCATCGCGCCTGCGCGAAGCATTGAAAGACCACGCCAATGGCCACTGAACGCGTCAAACCCGAGAAAATCCGCTGCGACGCCTGCCCGGTACTCTGCTACATCGCCGACGGGCGTTCGGGCGCCTGCGACCGCTATGCCAACCACGGCGGCGAGCTGGTGCGCCTCGACGCGCTGACCGTGATCGAACACACCAACCAGAAACTGGTGCCCTTCATGGAGGGCGGCACCCCCGGCGACTGGGATGGCGACATCCTGCAGGGTCACCGCCCCTTTGTCACCGCCGTGGGCGCGGGCACCACCTATCCCGACTACAAACCCGCCCCTTTCATCGTCAGCCAGCAGGTCGAAGGCGTCGACATGGTCACCGTGGTGACCGAAGGCATCTTCTCCTATTGCGGGGTCAAGGTGAAGATCGACACCGACCGCCATATCGGCCACGAACGCGATGTGGTGCGGGTCGACGGCGAACCCATCGGCCATGTGATGACCAGCGAATACGGCTCCAAGATGCTGTCGCTGGGCGGAGTCGAACACCTGACCGGCGGCTCCAAGAAAGAGGGCCGCGTGACCTGCGATGCCCTCCTGAAGCTCTGCAACCGCGAAGCGGTGGAAATGGTCATCGGCGAGCCGGGCCACGAAACCACCGTTGTGGTTCAGGCAGGCAAAGCCCCCATCATCAACGGGGTCGAGGAAAAGCTGATGCGCGTCGGTTGCGGTTCTGCCGCCATCGGCATGTTCGCCAAGCAATGGACGGGCCATGTGGACGAAGTGGTCGTGGTCGACGATCACATCACCGGCGTGCTCAGCGAACATCAGGCAGGCCGGATGCTTGACGTGCCGCACACGGGCATCCGCATCAAGGGCCGCCGCTCGACACCGGGCCGCTATTTCCAGGTGGCCGAGCCCGGCACCGGCTGGGGCGGCACCGACATCACCGACCCGCTGGTGATCCTGGGCGAGTTCAAGCCCGAGGTCGCCTGGCCCGGCCTGCGCCTGCTGATGGTGTCCACCACGGGCGAGCAATATGCCTATTTCGAGCTTGACGACACGCTCACCCCGCGACCGGTGCAAATCCCCGACCGGCTGAAAGCTTCGGCCGACCTGATTGCCGAAAACTGCGAACCCTCTGTCTGTTCGGTTCTGTTCATGGGGGGCGCGGGCGGGTCGCTGCGCGCTGGCGTCACCGAAAACCCGGTGCGCCTGACCAAGTCGGTCAAGGACGCGCTGGCCTTTGTCACCTGCGGCGGCGCCGAAAGCTATGTCTGGCCCGGTGGCGGCATCACCGTGATGGTCGACGTGCTGGACATGCCGACGCAATCCTTCGGCTATGTGCCGACACCCGCTTTGGTCGCGCCCATCGAGTTCACCATGCGGATCAGCGACTATGCCGCACTTGGCGGGCATATGGGCGAGGTGAAACCGGTCGCTCAGGTCGTCTCCGAAAACGCCCGCGTCCTGCCGCCCGACGAACATCACACCGACCCGACCGACCGCAAGCATTTCCGGTGGGCGCGCTGACATGGGGCCGGTTGCCGCCATACTCCCCTGCGGAACCCGGCTGCACCTGCAGCACGGCCCCATCGACCTGATCATCGGCGCGGACGGCGAACGCGACCGCGCCTTTGATGCCGCCCGTGCCCGGTTCGACACCATTCTTCAGGAACTGGTGGACGAACTGGAAACACTGCGTGCGCCCATGACACCGGACAGGCCCGGACCCTCGGGGCCAACCGCCCGCAGGATGCATTCCGCGACCCTTCCCCACTGCGCCCGTTTTGTCACCCGCATGGCTGCGGTCGCCGGGGCCGTCGCCGACGAAGTACTGGGCGCGATGCTGTCCGCCGCCGACCTGCGGCGCGCCTATGTCAACAATGGCGGCGACATCGCCATACATCTGGCCGGAGACGAGCGCTTTTCGATGGCGATGCAGGATCTGCACGGGCGCAACCTTGGCCGCATCACCGTTCACGCGTCTGATGGCATTGGCGGTCTCGCCACCTCGGGCCTCGGTGGGCGCAGCCTTTCCTTCGGCATCGCCGACAGCGTCACCGTCCTCGCCCGCAACGCGGCCTCGGCGGATGTCGCAGCGACCCTCATCGCCAACGCGGTTGACCTGCCCGGTCACCCGGCCATCCGTCGGGTTCCCGCCAATCAGGTGCAGGATGACAGCGATCTGGGTGACCGTTTGGTGGCGACAGGCTGCGGCGATTTGAGCGAAAACGAGGTCTGCCAGGCTGTACAAAACGGACAACAGGTGGCTGAAACCATGTACAAAACGGACAAGTTGCGCGCCGCACACCTGACCCTGCGCGATCAGTCCCGTCTGGTGGGCAGTTGTGGAATGGTCTCGGCAACCCGGCAGGAGGTTCTGGAAATTGCATAAAGTTGAATTGCGGAAAACCGTATCCTCATTGGAGGAAATCTATCACGAAGGCGGCCCGGCCTCGGACACACCGCTGCGCCGCGCCTCGGTTCTGGCGATCATCAGGAACCCGTTTGCGGGGCGTTATGTAACTGATATTCAAGGATTTATGGAAGATCTCAAACCCCTCGGACTGCAAATGGCGCAAAAGCTGATCGACATGCTGGGCGGGCCCGGGAATGTCGAAGGATACGGCAAGGGTTCGCTGATCGGCGAAGGTGGCGAGTTGGAACACGGCGCGCTCTGGCACGCCCCCGGCGGCTATGCAATGCGCCAGCTGCTTGGGAAAGCCAACGCAATCGTCCCTTCTTCCAAGAAAGTCAGTGGGTTAGGCGCAAGACTCGATGTCCCGATCACCCATATCAACGCCGCCTATGTGCGCAGCCATTTCGACAGTATGGAGGTCGGCTGCAACGACGCCCCACGCGCCGACGAGATGGCTTTTGCGCTGGTAATGACAACCGGCCCGCGCATTCATTCCCGCTCAGGCGGGCTGGAAGCCTGGCAGATCAAGGGAGAGGATGGATTGAGATGACAAAAATCCGCAAAATTGCCGTAAATGTCGAAGAAACCCACATTGAATCCGGGCGCGGTATCAATCCACCAACACGCAAGGCTGTCGCCGTCGCGGTGATCGAAAACCCCTTTGCCGGACGTTACGTGGAAGACCTGAGCGAGTTGATCGAAACCGGCGCGGAACTGGGTGAACTGCTGGGCCGCCGCTGTGTCGAGGCGCTGGGGATTGCCCCGCAACAGGCTGAAAGTTATGGAAAATCTGCGATGGTTGGCGAGAATGGCGAGCTGGAACATGCCGCCGCGATCCTGCATCCCAAGCTTGGCGCGCCCCTGCGCAAGGAGGTCGAAAAGGGTGCGGCGCTGGTGCCGTCCTCCAAAAAGATGGGCAGCCCGGGCCAAGTGCTGGACGTGCCGCTGGGCCACAAGGACGCCGCCTATGTCCGCAGTCATTTCGACGGTATCGAGGTCCGGCTGAACGACGCCCCTCGTGCCAACGAAATCATGGTGGCCGTCGCCGTCACCGACAGCGGCCGCCCCCTGCCCCGCGTTGGCGGGTTGACGGCAGGCGAGGCCGAAGGCAAGGACGGGTTGCGTTAAACCGTTAGAAAGAATATTGGAACCGGCACGAATTGAACCCGGCGGCACCCAGTGCAGAAGTGAAATGGCAACAGACGACACGGCATATGTTCTGGACGATCAGGTCGGCTATTTGCTGCGCCTGGCCAGTCAGCGTCACGCGGCGATCTTTCAGGCCCACACGATCGAGGGGCTGACCGCCACGCAGTTCGCGGCGCTGGTGCGGATCTCGGAAAAGGGCAAGTGCTCGCAGAACCACCTTGGACGTCTGGCGGCCATGGATGTTGCGACGATCAAGGGTGTCGTGGACCGGTTACGCGACAAGGGCCTGACGCTTACCGAACCCGACCCTGCCGACAAACGGCGTACACTTATTTCGCTATCTCCAGTTGGCGCGGCTCTGGTTGAACGGATGCAAAAAGTGGGCCGCCGGATCACCGCCGAAACATTGGCCCCGCTCACTGCCTCCGAGCAGCGAAGCCTCAACAGGCTGCTGCGCAAGATCGCCTGAAATCAGGCTAAAACTTGCGGCAGTCGTGTTGCCGGCGGCGTATTGCGGCTGCGCTCTGAACGGACGACACCATCAATGATGGTCATGCCCACGCCGGGCAAATTGCCCAGTTGAACCGATTCAAGGATGGTCTTGCCCGGCGCGTGCTGCGCCTGATCCATCAGCACGAAATCCGCACAATAGCCGCGTTCAATCAACCCAGTGTCCAACTCTCGCTGGCGGGCCGTATTACCATTGGCAAAGCAGAACGCGATTTCGGCCGGAACGTCGCCCAATGACGACAGCATCGCCACCATACGCAGAATTCCCAACGGCTGGACGCCCGATCCGGCAGGACCGTCGGTGCCCAGAATGATCCGGTCCATCTGCCTGAGTTCACGCGCCGTGTTGAGCGTGAGCAAAGCAGCACGTTCATTGCCGTTATGTACAATCTCAAGACCTGCAGTACAGTTTTCACACAAACACATGATCTGATCATCCGGCAGCGCGGAATGCCCGCCATTGATGTGTCCGATCACGTCCGTTCCGGTTTCCAACACCATATCCGCGTCGATCAGGCCTGAGCCGGGGATCGACGGCCCCCCGGTATGGATCGTGGACTGGATGCCGTATTTCCGCGCCCAGTCGACCATCTGTCTGGCGGTCTTACCGTCCTTGACGGTGCCCAAACCCACCTCACCCAACAGTTTGACGCCGGCGTCCGCCATCTCCTTGAAATCCTGTTCGACCATGCCGTGCTCGATCACCGGCGCGCCCGCGTGCACCTTGACACCCGAGGGACGAAAATTCTCGTACCAGCGCTGCGAGGCAATCGCCATCGCCTTGAGGCCAACGATATCCTTGGGCCGACCGGGCATATGCACCTCGCCCGCCGAGATCAGCGTTGTCACCCCGCCATGCAACGTCGAGTCGATCCAGTGAAGCTGTTGCTGGCGCGGGGTATAGTCACCCACGACCGGGTGCACATGACTGTCGATCAGACCCGGTGCAAGCGTCACGCCATGTGCATCGATTTCGGTATCCGCGCCTTCGGTATCGAGATCGGCCTCATACCCCCAATCGGCGATTTTGCCGTCGACCGCGATCAGGCAGTCGCCGTCATAGATCGGGTGCTCCATCTTGCCGGACAGGATAAGGCCAATGTTCCTGATGACGAGTTTGGCAGACATCGCTTCCTCCCTTGCGATAGGCCGGTGTTTGTTAGCATACCAATAGTTTTGGGGCGTGCGTCAAGCATAGTGTTGATTTGGCGCACCTCGAAACGTCCGGCACAATTGTCCAAAGCTCGAACTTGGATGCGCCATCGAGCGGCAAAAGAAACACCCCCAAGCTTGCCGTTAGTCAGACTTCACAGAGACACCGGAAAAATCCCACCCGCAAAGGCTGCAACAATTGGCGCGGTCAAAGCAAAGCCCGAACGCAAGTGCTCGCTGAG
>NZ_JBXWSF010000097.1:0-13256 GCF_059613285.1 Ruegeria sp. BHSB058
ATATGCCAACTGGTCAGAAAAGATCTTCCGCCAGCTACGCGAAGGCGGCGTGGACGCGATCCACGTTACCATCTCCTATCATGAGAATTTCCGCGAAACGGTTTTGAATTTCGAGAAATGGAATCGTTGGTTCGAGCAATATCCGGACCTGATCATGAAAGGCCGCTGGGCCAGCGACATCGACATCGCGCGCGAAACGGGCCGGACTGCCGTGTTTTTCGGATTTCAGAACCCGTCGCCCATCGAAGACGATATCGGGCTGGTCGAAATCCTGCACGATCTGGGCGCTCGGTTCATGCAACTGACCTATAACAACCAATCCCTGCTGGCGACGGGTTGTTATGAGGCCGAAGACACCGGCATCACCCGAATGGGCAAGCAGGTGATCAAAGAGATGAACCGCGTGGGCCTTGTGGTGGACATGAGCCATTCGGCGGACCGGTCCACAATCGAGGCGGCTGAACTCTCAGACCGACCCATCGCAATCACACATGCCAATCCGCACGAATGGTCCCCGGCCCTGCGCAACAAGCGCGACACGGTGATCCGCGCTGTAACCGAAAACGGTGGGATGTTTGGATTTTCTGTTTACCCGCATCACCTAAAGAACAAATCCGGCTGCACGTTGGAGAGTTTTTGCGAGATGATCGCCAATGCCGCGGACAAGTACGGGGTGGAACACCTTGGGATCGGAACCGATCTTTGTCAGGACCAGCCTGACAGCGTGGTCGAGTGGATGCGTGTTGGTCGGTGGACCAAGAATATCGACTATGGCGAGGGTTCGGCCAGCAACCCCGGTTTCCCTCCAATGCCAACCTGGTTCCGGGACAATCGAGATTTCGGAACTATTGAACAAGGGTTACGCGCGACCGGTTTGAGCGAAGACGAAGTGGCCGGAATCATGGGCGGGAACTGGTATCGGTTCTTTGCCGACAACTTCGTCCCAAAAGGGTAACCAAATGGAAACACCGGCGAAGACACATATCAGCAGACGAGACCCTGCGATCGTCATGCGGCTTTCGCGACTTGGGTCACTACATCAATGCCGCCTGAGCTTCATGCGGCAGCTGACTCGTCGCATGGCAGCAGAAAACTGGTCATTTTCGCGACCAGTATTCGACATTGATGCCAATGGTGTCGGGTGCGCTGTTTATACTGCGCAAGGGCCGGAAAGGGCGTATTCACTTGTCGCCTTTGCTCACGATCTGCCGCCAGAAATGCGTTCGGACCGGGTTATCGCAACAGCCTGGGATGCCACGTTCACGCTTTTTGACGGCATCCCCAGCGCCGAGGACATCGACCGATTGTCTCGCAATATTCCCTTGCAGGAAGCGGGGCGGGTTACAGAAAGCGAACTGTCGGTTTCGCGCGCCAACCGGTCAGTTCGGTTGTGGGAGCATTTCGTAACTGCGCTGGCATCCGGGAGGCAGCCCGATCCTGAAAAGACTTATGCCGTCGGATATCTGATGCGTACGACCGCGGTATATGGCTCGGGAAAACTGGGCGCTGCTGATCGCGAAAAGATCGCCAACCGACCGGAAATGCAGGCTCCGTTTCAGGCTGAAATGCTCTCAGTATATCTGACGCGCGTCTTTGTTCGGGATCTTGTCCAGCATATGGCGCGTTCGAGAGGAGGCGATCAGGCAGCCGATCTTGATCCGGCCATCGCCCAATGGTTGGGGATTGGTAACTCCACGGGATTGGGTATGGCGCCCTATCTGATTAACCATCCGGTCCTGTTCAACAATTGGATTTTGGCACGTGAAGAGGCGATCGTCCGCGTCCGTACGGTAGAAACGGCAACTGCGGAAGAGGCCTCGGCCTTTCGAGAAATCTTCGAACGAAGTAAATTGTTGATTTCCTGGTGGCGTTCAGAGCATCCAATTCAGATCGAAAAGCTGTCCGCATTGTCTGGCGATCTTGCGGCGATAACTGACTATCTTTCTCAGGACGGCCTGATCAAGCAGTACCCGTGGGATCGGATGGTCAAGTGGTCGGAAGGCGTTCTCAGTCAAGAAGGGCAAGAGCTGATCGCGTCGCTGATCTTGGAGCCTTATGGGCAGCTAGTCGACGGCCTAGCTGATTGTATGGCCGATAGCAATCCAGACGCCTTCCGGATCGATGGGTCAATGACGGTAGAGCGGCTGCGCGCACTGTTGGAAGAACAGTTCAACTGGGCGCTGGCCGTGAATTGGGAGGTGCCTGAGAACCGTGCCCGCGCATGGTATGTGTCCGAGGAAAAGCTGGAACCGAGGCTTGGCGAAAGATTCGAGGAACCGATTGAGGAGTATGAGCAACCTCTGGCCCCCGCCCGGGATGCTGCGGCTGCTTTCAAGGCGTTGATAGAATGGGACGGCAAAAAGCCGGTGGCAGAATTTCTGTTAGAGCACCCCGAACACCGCCATACCGTCCGTCGTATTCAAATCCGTCAGATCGCGCCTTACGGCGAGATTCAGGACAACACCATTGGCGCCGATCTGTTGCCCATCGACATGCTTCGGGCAAAGCTATCCTTCTTTGGAGCTACACATTTCGACCCGCGCTCTGATCGCTGGGTGCGGATCAGCATGTACGCGGGAGCGCCCTATCCCGAAGACCTGAGTACTGAAAACGCCGACCTGTGGGTTTATCCGGAGGCGCAGAAATGAGTTTCGCCTTGAACGAAATCGAAGCCACCGCCAAACGCGCCACTCGCGGTGCGGGGTATACTTGGGGGCAAGCTGAAGAAGCATCGAAAGCGACCCGTTGGCTCTGTGAAAAAGGATCTGATGGCGCTGGCGTATTGGCTCGGCTGTTGGAACAGGATCTGGCGTCGGATCCAATCTTGCACAGCCCTCGGCAGATAGAAGCTTCATGGCAGGGTAGTGAGGATCTTTGTCCATTGGTAGCCGGGCCGTTTTTGTCCGATTGTGCGCATCTGCTGAAATCTGGTTCGATCAAGATGCGAGACGTTGCGCTCCCTGAACTGCTGTTGCCATTTGCCGCTGCTGCTGCGCGTGCTTTGGGTTGCTCGCTGATAGTTGACTTCGACGGTCTTCAAGTGGTGACGGACGGTGTGAATTTGGCCTCACCAGATGCCATCCCTGTTCGGGCTCGGTCAGTCACAGTTTCAAAAGGTGATGCACCGGTCCCTTACCGACAACAATGCACGCGCGTGGAACCGGATCCGGAGGACTGGGCAACTTTGACCGGTTTCGCTCATCGCACTTTTGCTCCCGCATCCGATGAATCCCGCCTGCTGGGCGCAGGGGCCGGGCTATCCGACAACGACTGAAGAGGTATTGAGATGATAAAAACCAGGGCTCTTACTATCGCCGAAATCGAGGAACTATCATTTCGCGCCCTCGTGGGTGCCGGAACGTCGGAAGAGAACGCGCGTCCGCTCGCTATTGCAACGGCCGCGACCGAAGCGGATGGCGTTGCCAGCCACGGGCTTGCCTATATACCGATCTATTGTGAACACGTGCAGTGCGGAAAAGTAGACGGTCAGGCAAAACCTGTCTTGGCGCGACCAAGGTCGGGTGTGATTACAGTCGATGCAGCGACAGGTTTTGCCCACCCCGCAATTGATCTTGGTTTCGAAGCACTGATCCCGGCCGCCCGAGAGCAGGGGATTGCGGCTCTGGCGATCAGGAACAGCTATAACTGTGGGGTTTTGGGTTATCACACCTATCGGTTGGCGCAGGCGGGTCTTGTTGGTCTTGGGTTCACCAATGCACCGGCTTCAATCGCCCCGTCAGGTGGCGCAAAACCAGTTGTTGGTACAAACCCGTTTTCCATTGCCGCGCCCGGCACCGACGGTCAACCCGCTTTGCTTATCGATCAGAGCGCAAGCACCATTGCCAAAAGCGAAGTCATGAAACATGCCCGTGAAGGCAAGGCGATTCCGGTTGGCTGGGCGCTGGATCCCCAAGGAAACCCAACCACCGATCCCAATATCGGCCTCAAGGGCTCGATGGCCCCTTCGGGCGGCTACAAGGGTGTGGGAGTCGCGTTGCTGACCGAAATCATGGCGGCGGCGCTGACCGGGGCTACATTGGGAATACACGCTTCACCCTTCTCTGGAACTGCGGGCGGACCACCCAAAACCGGCCAGTTCTTTATTGCCATTGACGCAAACATAACCTCCGGTGACGCTTTTGCGGCAGGTATTGCCGGTCTTGTGGAAGCGATAAGGTATCAAGACGGAGCACATTTGCCCGGAGATGGCCGACGCGCAAAGCGCGTGGCTGCGCGAAAAGAGGGTGTGGCGGTAAGTATGGCAACCCTGGAAAAAATTGAGGCCCTGATGACCTAGGCCGCGCGGCATGCTCCTTGGATGGACGCCGCCCAAAGGAACGATCCTACAATAAAACTATCAAATACGTGCGAACAGGGAGGAGCACATGTCATCCAAACCACCTTTCACCGACTTGCAGATAAAAAGGGCCGCAAGCGGTTTTTATGAAGGGCACAGCGTCGAAATCGCTTTGCTGAGTAAGGCTATCATGGTCGGCCTTGTAATCTGGGCACTCGTCTGGCCCGCGAACGCCAACGGCGTTCTGGGCAGCCTGAACTGGCGTTTGCTTGAAGATTTCAATGCATTCTACATTGTCATCGTCGGCTTCTTCTCTTTCTTCCTGCTTGTGGTTGCACTGCTGCCTCAAACGGGTCGACGGATCATGGGGCCTGTGGGCGAGAAACCAGAATTCTCCAATTTCTCATGGTTCTCGATGATGTTCGGCGCCGGTCTGGGCGTCGGCCTCATGGTTTTCGCCACCGCTGAACCGATGGGACTTTGGGGATCGAACCCGGTTGTTCTGGCGGGTCAGGTAGAAGCCAATACCGAAGCCGCAATCCAATCTGGTTTCCGGTATACGTTCCTGCACTATGGCTTCCACGCTTGGTCAATTTATGTGGCGACTGGTCTATCGCTGGCCTACTACGCCTATACCCGGAACATGCCACTGACCATCCGTTCCGCGCTGACACCACTGTTCGGCAAGATGTTGAATGGCATCCTTGGACATGTCGTTGACGTTCTTGGTGTCGTTGCCACCATTTTGGGTGTGTCGGTTACCATCGGATTTGGTGTTTCGCAGTTCATCGACGGTATGTATGCCATTACCGGAATGGAATGGATGATGGACATGACCGGTGAAGCGCCGGCTCCTGGCACCGTTGGTTTGATTTCCGGACTGTTGGTCATCATGGGGCTGTCGATCATCTCGGCTGTTTCTGGCGTGGGTCGGGGCGTGAAATATCTGTCGAACCTCAACCTAGTCCTGTCGATTTTGCTGCTGCTGACCTTTGTCGTATTCGGTTCGTTCCTGTTTGCGATGACGACTTATGCAACTGCTTTTGTCGATTATCTGATGCATTACGTCTCGCTCAGTTTCGGTGCGTTTGGTCCGCAATCTTCTGCAGATTTTGCGGCAGCACTTCCGGCAGAGGCGGCACCATACGCTGACGCGCTGCGTGGCGGAGCAACCAACGCTTGGGGCTCGTTCGACGGCTTCAAATCCGGCCTTGAAGGCGACGCCGCTGCATTGCCCGAAGAGGTTCTGGCTGCTACCTACGCCGCCGGTGAGCCAGGTCGTCAATTCGGCTGGCAAGCGGGTTGGACTACGTTCTACTGGGCCTGGTGGATTGCGTTCTCGCCGTTTGTTGGTCTGTTCCTTGCGCGCATCTCCAAGGGTCGCTCCGTGCGTGAATTCATCGTGGGCTGCGTGTTCGCACCAGCGATGGTCTGCTTTGCGTGGATGACCGTTCTGGGCGGCACTGCAATCGATATGGAAGTTACGGGTGTCGCCGAAGGCGCAATCATCGGTGCGTCAAACACCGCGAAACTGTTCGTGACACTGGAACAGATCATTTCGGGCGGCTTGTTGTCCGGCGTTACCGTGATGTGCGTGGTGTTGATTATGACCTTCCTCGTCACTTCGGCTGACTCGGGCATTCTGGTTATGAACACCATCATGTCTGGTGGCGACCAGAACATTGGCAACAAGCACAAGATCGTATGGGGTGTCATCCTGACCCTGGTGATCGGCACATTGCTGATAGCTGGCAAAACCAATGGTGGCGCGGACCCCATGGAAGCACTTAAGAGCGCAATGATCATCGGCGCATTGCCGTTCACGATGGTCATGGGGTTGATGTGCGTCGCTCTCGCCAAGGCACTGTTCCGCGATAGCCAACGAGACCGTATTGCAACGGCAGCAGCCGAGTAATCAACAATTGCGGACAGCCACATCGTGGCTGTCCGCACCTTAAGGCAGCGCAACCTTTTAATTTGATTTGTCTCGCCCGAAGTTCTTAGGCTTGGTTTTGCAAATTTCGAGGTCGCCGTCTCAACTTCGTTCTTCACAGTGATCAACGATTGTCGCGGGTATCCAGCGCGGCGGACCTAGTGCCTGGTTACTAAAGCACGGGATTCAAACTTGTTGCCGGTTTTTGATACCGAACTCCTGTACATGTATGACGGGGTACCGTTTGGATGCTCAGGTCAATTTGAACATCCGATTGCCTCACCAAGTCACGCACTCGTTCATCAGACATTCCACCCGCATGTAGATCAGTGGTTTTGATCTTCTGATTGTGTTCTCAGTTGCTATTGGCGCGAATGGCTTCAAGCCGCTCTAAGTTTACTATGGTCGAGAGCATAAGGCGGTCGTGACTCCAATCTTCGGAGGGCTTTAGGGACGCGGTGCCGATCGCCAGAATTATGGCAAAAAGGAATGTCATGGACAAAACCGCGTTGTGACCGCTTGAAACAGAGCTAGGTACATGATGAAGTGCTAGAACCCGTTGGCGTAACGCGTTTTTTGCTTTGCTGCCATTTACCAAGGCCACATTCATTACCTTAGGTCCATCTTGAGATATGCTGCGCGAGCAGATGTTCAGCAGACAACGGGAATAGTCCCTCGCGTCCAGATCGCGCCGGACGATCACTGATTGATCGCATGCCAGTTCACGCAGTCTTTCGAACTGATGTTTGAATACCAAGAAAGCTGGGTTCCAAAAAAAGACGGGACGCAGGATTTCAAAGGCAAGTTCCCACTCCACATCGCCTTCGCGCAAATGCTGGAACTCGTGCGCAAGCGCGAATTTCAACTCCTTTGGATTTGAAAGCAAATCGCTCGGCAGTACGACGTGGCGACGTAGTATGCCGCGAACGGCGTATGGAATTGTGACGCGATCCGAAACGCGCACGTCAACGCGTGCGGTCCGACGCCACAAGAAACTATCCCGGATTGTTTGGTGGATACAAGTCGCCGAACGAACTGCACGGGCTGCCATGAGCATTGCCCCTAGCGCCAAGGTTGTCAGAAACAGTGACGCAGCGACAAAACCGCCCGAAGTCAAGCCTTCGATCCAACGATTGCGAGTGTTTAACAATGCTTCGAAATCTGTTGCCGGTATTGCAATTTCACCGCGTAGATAGGCTGCTACAGCTAGATCGCTTACGGCCAAAGAACCGCCAGACCAAAAGTTGCCCGCTATCATTTCCGTAGCGATTGCCAGAAACGGGCTGAGTAGCACACAGATGAACAACGCTTTGAGGATTCCAAGCTGCGCCGGATACGCAAATCGTAGGGGTTTGAGTTTGAACACCAGCTTGGCAAAGCCCCAAATCATGGACGCAAGAAAAAGAGTGATATTCAAGTCGATATAGACGTCGAGAACCGGTCTAACCGCTGTCATTTTGCAGTCTCCTCTCCACCAATGCCCGAATTTCCTCAAGATCGGTCTCTGTCAGGCCTGCATCGTCGACCAGCCGCGCAACAAGCGTCGCGGGTGTGTTGTCGAACAGTGTCCTTGACAAGTTCTGAAGTGACCGAGCCTGATATCTGTCTTTATCCAAAAGCGGTTTGTAAATGAGGGACTTCCCTTCTTTGCGGCTGGCCACAAAACCCTTCTCATCCAGAATCCGCAGGATTGTCGCACCGGAAGTGTATGCGAGATCACGCTCCGGTGGCAGCCGGTCCAACACATCTCGAACAGAGCCTTCGCCCAGACCCCAGAGTTCATTCATAAACTCCAGTTCGACTTCGGTAAGAAGGTTTCCGCTTTTTCTTTTTCTCATGGATCGGTGTTTATTCGCCAATTGTTGCTCGTCCTTTCAGAAAAGCACCGTTTCCTTCGGTAAAAAAGCTTAAACTTTCCAAAACACGAAGATACCCCAGCAAATCGCAATGAAAAGCGGGATCCAGATAGGCTGTCCAAACAGGCCAAGCCAAGACAGGAATATATAGGACGACCCCAATAGAGAAATGAACAACCGATCTCCAAGCGTTGTGGTCAGTCCCAGCACACCGCGCCGTTCAACACCGTCGGGATAGCGGGTGACTTCAAGGATACCAATCAAGGCGATCGCGCTGAAAATACCAATGAAGACGGCGAGTGTTGCTGGGGTCCAAGCCATCCAGAAGTCCGGCCAAAGCGGGTCCGTCCAGGAGAACCCTTTTTCTTCCTGTTGCCCGACATTCCCCCATCCGGCCTTGGCTTGCGCACGAGCAAAATCGGGTGCGAGAAAGAAGAGAAAAACGGCAAGTTTTTTCATTGTGTCCCTCATACTCGTCCCAACGCGAAACCGCGCGCGATGTAGTTTCGGACGAACCAGATGACGATTGCGCCTGGAATGATCGTCAAAGTTCCGGCTGCAGCCAAAAGACCAAGTTCGTATCCAGCGCTTGAGGCCGTGCGTGTCATGACGGCCGCAATGGGTTTGGCCTCAACCGCGGTCAGGGTTTTCGCCAGCAGCATTTCGACCCAGGAAAACATGAAACAGAAGAACGCGGCGACACCGACGCCCGCCTTGATGTTGGGCAGAAATATCTTCAGGAAGAAATGTGGAAAGGAATATCCGTCGACATAAGCCGTTTCGTCCAGCTCCTTCGGGATGCCGCGCATGAAACCTTCGAGGATCCAGACCGCCAGCGGGACGTTGAAAAGTGTATGTGCCAGAGCCACGGCCAAATGTGTGTCGAACAGGCGCAGGGACGAATACAGCTGAAAGAACGGCAAAGCAAAGACCGCAGCCGGTGCCATACGGTTGGTTAGCAGCCAAAAAAACAACTGCTTGTCGCCCAGGAACCTGTAGCGCGAAAAGGCATAGGCCGCTGGCAGGGCGACGCTTACCGAAAGGATCGTATTCAGCGAGACATAAAGGATGGAATTGATATAGCCCCAATACCACGTCGGATCTGTGAAGATCGTCTTGTAGTTGTCCAGCGTGAACGTTTGCGGGAAGAGCGAAAACCCCGACAGGATTTCGTTTGTTGTCTTGAAACTCATCGCCACCAGCCAATAGATCGGCAGCATCAGGAAGGCGATATAGAGTATCGGGACAATGGACCGCTTTCTCATTGGGCATCATCCTTTGTCATCAGAGTGTAGAAGATCCAGCTGACAAGCAACGTGATTGCGAAATAAATCAGGCTCATCGCCGCCGCAGGACCAAGATCGAACTGTCCCAGAGCAATCTTCACAAGGTCGATTGACAAAAGGGTGGTCGAATTGCCGGGGCCGCCGCCGGTCAGCACAAAGGGTTCGGTATAAATGTTGAAACTGTCCATAAACCGCAGCAAGACGGCGATAGTCAGAACCGTCTTCATCTTGGGCAATTGGATGTAACGGAACACCTTCCATGGCGATGCACCGTCAATTTTGGAGGCCTGGTAATAGGCGTCGGGGATCGACACAAGGCCTGCATAACACAGTAGCACGACCAGCGAGGTCCAGTGCCAGACGTCCATGACGATGACGGTGATCCAGGCTGAAAGCGGTTGTTGCGTCATGTCATAGTTGATACCCAGGACGTCATTCAGGAAGTATCCCAGAAGACCGATTTTGGGCAGGGTGAAGATGTTCCACATCGAGCCGACCACGTTCCATGGAATCAGCATCGGCAGGGCCATCAGCACCAGACAGACTGGCACCCAAAATCCTTTTCGGGGCATGGATAGCGCGACGATTATCCCAAGCGGCACCTCGATTGAAAGGATCAGCGCAGTGAATAGGAATTGCCGCCCTAGCGCAGCCTGAAACCTGTCGGACCGCAGAATCTGTTCGAACCAACCCAGTCCCTCCCAGAAGAACTGATTGTTACCAAAGGTCTCCTGCACCGAATAGTTGACTACTGTCATCATCGGCACCAGTGCGTTAAAGGCCACCAGCAATAGAACCGGCAGGACAAAGAACCAGGCCTTTTGGTTTTCCGTTCTCATGATGCGCGCTCCGTAGTGGCGATCCAGCCATCGCGATAGATGCGGGTCTTCTCTGGGAGGAATTGAAGGTGAATAACGGAGCCGGGTTCCGGGGCAGAACGATCACTCACGGCTTTCAACGTAGAGCCTCCGACGATGGCATCGACGACAAAGTGACGACCCACATCCGCAACTTTTGTCACTTGCGCCGGGATTCCTGTGCCTCCTATCGACACGTATTCCGGTCGAATGCCGAGTTTGACATCGCCACTGCCGCCGATAACTGGACCTTCGAGTTCGACCGGATGCCCCTCGAATATGGCTTTGTTCCCGGTGATTTCACACGGCAAGACATTCATGCCGGGCGAGCCGATGAAGTGTCCGACAAATGTATGTTGGGGCCGCTCGAACAGTTCAACCGGCGTGCCGATCTGAACAACCTCTCCGTCTTTCATAACAACAACCTCGTCAGCAAAGGTTAGCGCCTCGGTTTGGTCGTGGGTGACATAGATCATCGTCGCCCGGACTCTTTGATGCAGTTCCTTGAGCTTGGAGCGCAGCTTCCATTTCAGATGCGGGTCGATCACCGTCAGAGGTTCGTCAAACATGACGACATTTACATCTTGCCTGACGAGGCCACGTCCCATCGAAATCTTCTGTTTGTTGTCCGGGCTGAGATTGGCGGCACGAGTGTTCAGCAAATGCGTGACTTCCAGCATTTCAGAGATCTCACCGACCCGGCGTTCGATCGTTGCAGCATCAACTCCTCTGTTTTTCAGTGGAAAGGCCAGGTTTTCGCGGACGGTCATGGTGTCGTAGATCACCGGAAACTGAAACACCTGTGCAATGTTCCTCTGATCCGGTTGAAGCATGGTTACGTCTTGATCATCGAACAGAACCTGACCTTCGGATGGGGTCAAAAGACCTGAAATGATGTTGAGTAGAGTGGTTTTCCCACAACCCGACGGGCCCAGCAATGCATAGGCGCCGCCGTCGCGCCATGTCACGTCGATTTCCTTCAGCGCATAGTCTTGAGGCCCTGAGGGGTTTGGGAAGTAGCTGTGTTTCAGGTTAGATAGCTTGATCTGTGCCATGTCAGGCCACCCGCCTCCCGTCCTGGCCGAAATACCTGCAATGGGACGGGTTCATAAAGAATGTGTGATCTTCACCGACGCGATAAGGGTGAACACCGGGGGCCAGCGAGACCCAAGACTGATCGCTCAGTTGAAAATGAGCGCTGGAATCCGAACCCGACAATTCTGTCACGATGATCCGTCCCTTCAATTCAACGTCGCTCGCATTCGAACGGTTCGGCGTTACACGATGGGGACGTATGGCAACCGTGTAGTCTCCATCAGGCAGTTCCGCAGCCGCTCCTGCCAAAGTCCAGCGCGCCCCGCCATCGAGAATTGCCTCCAAGCCAAGTTTGGATATGTGGGCTGAGTTGATCGGTGGATCAGAGAAGACCTGTGCGGCGGCCAGATTTTCCGGATTTCGGTAAATCTCGGAAGTTGGACCGAACTGCGTGATGCAACCGTTCGCCATAAGCGCCGTCTGCCCGCCAAGCAACAGCGCCTCTTCCGGTTCTGAGGTTGCATACACAACCACCGCACCGCGGCCAGCAAACAACTCTGGCAGTTGTTCCCGCAGTTCTTCACGCAGTTTGTAGTCAAGGTTGGCAAGCGGTTCGTCCAGAAATACGGCGCGAGATTCTTTTGCAATTGCACGTGCCAAGGCTGTTCTTTGCTGTTGGCCCCCGGACAGTTCCTGAGGACGACGGCCAAGCATCGGGAGTAGCTGCAACAGGTTGGCGGCCTCTTCCACGCGCGCGTCAATTTCGCTTTTTGCCATCCCTGCGACGCGTAGCGGCGAGGCAATATTTTCAAACACTGTCAAATGCGGATAGTTAACAAAGAACTGGTGGACGAGACTGATGTTGCGCTTTTGCGTGTTAAGTCGAGTTACGTCCAGCCCATCCATCACGATGCGCCCGCCAGCCAGTGGGTCGAGGCCTGCCATCATTTTGATCAGAGAAGTTTTGCCCGAACCTGTGGCGCCCAGCAAGACATTGAAGTGTCCGGATTGTAATTTGAGTGTTGTAGGTTTGATATGCGTCACCTGACCCACACGCTTGGAGACGTCGTGAAGTTCAATCATTTCCGTGATTTCCAGTCCCGATTCCCCAACGCTTCGCATCAAGTCGTTGGGCTTGTCTTGTTTGGTTGGGATCGCCAGACGACTGGCGACCCCTGTTTCGCGTTATTGGGACTGCCAGCGCGCCACCAGATCGTCATAGTTCACGGTCTGACCTTGCGGCTTTTCGTTTTCCAGTTTCGCTTTCGGAGAACCGGGCTTTTCCAGCCAGAATGCATCGTCCTGCGGTTCGTTCAGACGTGGTCCGCAACCGCCGTAGACACCAGCGCTTTCGTCGGCTGCCTGCATCCGGGCCATTGTGATGTCCATCTCTTCGGCCAGACGATCCATCGCCTCTTGCGGGGTGAAAGCACCAGAGTTCACGTCACCGATCTGCTGCCACCAGATCTGGGCCAGCTTCGGATAGTCCGGGACGTTGATGCCAGTCGGCGACCAGGCCACGCGGTCAGGCGAGCGATAAAACTCTACGAGACCACCCAGCTTCGGTGCGCGTTCGGTAAAGCTTTCATGCCGGACGGAAGAGTCACGAATGAAAGTCAGACCGACATGGCTTTTCTTGACGTCAACAGTCTTGGAAGTGACGAACTGTGCATAGAGCCAAGCTGCTTGCGCCCGGTCAGGCGGTGTGGATTTGAGAAAGGTCCATGACCCCACATCCTGATATCCGACCTTTTGGCCTTCTTCCCAGTATGGACCATGCGGGCTGGGTGCCATCCGCCACAGTGGAGTACCGTCATCATCTACAGTGTTGTTGCCTTCAGACTTCGGCTTGACCATGTCTGCAGTGAATGCGGTGTACCAGAAGATCTGCTGAGCGACATTGCCCTGAGACAACGCCGGCAGCGATTGGTAAAAGTCATACGACGCGGCGCCCGGAGGCGCATAATTTCGCAGCCATTCATCCCATTTGCG
>NZ_JBXWSF010000098.1:0-12691 GCF_059613285.1 Ruegeria sp. BHSB058
CCGTGCACCCCCAATTCGCGCAGGAACAACGTCATGATCGGGATCGAGCCGCCGACCCGGGTGATGAACGGTTTGTCGCCATAGACCTCTTCGAGGACCTGTCCGGCCACCTGCGTTGCGTTATGGCCGCGCGGCACGAGAAAAGGATCGGCGTCGCCTGCCAGATGTTCGATGCGCGTGGTGACGCCCGGAGGCGTGTGGCGGGCGACATGGGCGCGGATCAGTTCGGCGATCTGTTCCGGTATCTGATTGGCGACCAGCCGGCAGGTGATCTTGGCGCTGGCGCGGGCGGGCAGGACGGTTTTGCTGCCATCGCCCTGATAGCCGCCGGTCAGGCCGTTGAGTTCAAGCGTGGGTCTGGCCCAGAGCCGTTCGCGAACGGAGTATCCGGTTTCCCCGAACGGCGCGGGCGCGCCGGTTTCGGCGAGGTATTCGGCTTCGTCAAAAGGCACGCGGGCGATCTGGGCGCGGTCTTCGGCCGTCAGATCCACCACGTCGTCGTAGAAGCCGTCGATGGTGATGCGGCCGGTTTCGGCGTCCTTCATCGACGCAAGGATCTGGCTGAGCGCCATCAGCGGGTTGTTGACGCCGCCGCCATGCAGGCCGGAATGCAGATCGGCGGAGGGGCCGTCGACGATCACCTCGACCCCCACCAGCCCCTTGAGGCCCATGACAAGCTGTGCCTCGTCCGCCGTCCATTGCAGCCCGTCGGCGGAAAAGATCATGTCGCAGGACAGGCGGCGCGCCTCGGCCCTGATGAAGTCGGGCATGTCGGGCGAGCCGATCTCCTCCTGCCCTTCAAAGAGGAATTTCACGTTGACCGGCAGGCGTTTTTGGGTGGCCAGCAATGCTTCGATGGCGAGGATGGGGATGAACATGCCGCCCTTGTCGTCCGAGGCGCCGCGACCAAAGACACAGCCCTGCCGGATCTGGGGGTCAAACGGCGGGCTGTCCCACAGTTCGAACGGGTCGGCGGGCTGGACGTCGAAATGCCCATAGATCAACACCGTGGGCCGGTCGGCCCCGGCATGCATCCAGTCGCCATAGACCGCCGGGTGGCCGGTGGTTGGCAGGACCGCGACATGTTCGATCCCTGCTTTGCCCAGCCTGTCCGCGACCCAATTGGCGGCGCGTTCCACATCCGGCATATGCGCGGGCATTGCCGAGACGGAGGGGATGCGCACGAAGTCCAGAAGTTCCTGTTCGAACCGGTTTTGATGCGTGTCGAGATAATCCTGCCAGTGCATTTTCGCGCCTCCCGTTTTCCTGCGCGGAAGAGTGGCGGCATTGTAGGCGCGAGGCAATCGAAACCGGGCGTCAGTCCTTGCTGAGACGGTCGGCCTTTTTGCGCACCAGAACCGTGCGCAGGTCGTGCATCGCCAGCAGCAGGGCGTCGGTGACCTGATCGAGCTGTTCGGGCGTTGCCTTGGATTGCGCCCAATGGGTCGTGAGGTTCAAGTAATCCACGGCACGGTGGATGTCGTCGATGTCGCGCTGGGCGAGCAGCGCCTTGCGTTCGGCCATCCAGCGTTCGATTTCGGCCATGTCCTCGGGCGTCAGGGTGCGCTGGCCGTGTGGCTTGATCTCGCCATTGCGGATGTTGACGACGGCGATCTGGTCCATCTCGATCCGCTGGTGGCGGTTGTTGGTGTCCAGACGAAAGACGAAGGCGCCGTTTTCGCGGACACGGAAGTAGTATTCGGGCAGGTCCATCGCCGTTGCCTTTCGGTCAGGTCAGGGATGCGCAAAAGCGCTGGATGCGGGTGCAGGCTTCGGTCAGGGCGGTGTCCGAGGTGGCGTAGCTGACGCGGAAATTCGGCGACAGGCCAAAGGCCGCGCCGAAGACGACAGCGACGTCGGCCTCTTCCAGCAGGGCGGTGGCGAAGGCCTCGTCACTGTCAATGCGGGTGCCCTTGGGCGTGGTCTTGCCGATCAGACCGGCGATGGAGGGATAGACATAGAATGCGCCTTCGGGTGTGGGGCAGGTGATGCCGTCGATTTCGCCGAGCATCGAGACCACCAGATCGCGGCGGCGTTTGAAGGTCTGGTTATTGGGGGCGAGAAATTCCTGGGTGCCGTTCAACGCCTCGACCGCCGCCCACTGGCTGACCGAGCAGGGGTTCGAGGTGGACTGCGACTGGACCTTGCGCATGGCGGCGATCAGTTCGTCCGGGCCGGCGGCATAGCCGATGCGCCAGCCGGTCATGGCATAGGCCTTGGAAACCCCGTTGCAGGTGAGCGTGCGGCCGTATAGCCCCGGTTCGACCTGTACCGGAGTGCAGAATTCGAACCCGTCATAGGCGAGGTGTTCGTACATGTCGTCGCTCATCACCCAGACATGCGGGTGGCGCATCAGCACATCCGTGAGTGCCTTGAGTTCGTCATGGGAATAGCCCGCGCCGGTCGGGTTCGAGGGCGAGTTGAAGATGAACCACTTGGTGCGCGGCGTGATCGCTGCCTCAAGCTGTTCGGCGGTCAGCTTGAAGCGGTTTTCCAGCGTGGTCCTGACCACCACCGGCGTGCCGCCCGCCAGCAGCACCATATCGGGATAGCTGACCCAGTAGGGCGCGGGGATGATCACCTCGTCGCCGTCGTTCAGAGTTGCCATGAGGGCGTTGTAAAGCGTCTGTTTGCCGCCGGTTCCGACCGAGACCTGCGCGGGCGTGTAATCGAGCCCGTGGTCGCGTTTCATCTTGGCGCAGACCGCCTGTTTCAGCTCGATGATCCCGTCGGGGGCGGTGTATTTGGTCTTGCCTGCGGCAATAGCGGCGACGGCGGCGTCCTTGATGTTCTGCGGTGTGTCGAAGTCCGGCTCTCCCGCGCTGAGGCCGATCACGTCGCGTCCGGCGGCCTTGAGTTCGGCCGCCTTGGCCGTCATCGCGATGGTGGGCGAGGGTTTGACGCGAGACAATGTCGCAGACAGGAAACTCATGGGCGGCCTCGGTTTGTATCTTGTGCGCGACTGTCATAGGGTGCGCCCGAATTGGGATCAAGCGATATGGAAACGGCAAAGGAGCATGCAATGAGCGATGACAACAACTGGTTCGGACCGGATGCAGCTACCTTTGGGGACCGCGTTGCAGGCGCGCGCGAAGCCGCGGGCATGACACAAACGCAGCTGGCGCGTCGGCTGGGGGTCAAGAAGGCGACGATCATGGGGTGGGAGGACGATGTGTCAGAACCCCGTGCCAACAAGCTGTCAATGCTGGCGGGCATGTTGAACGTGTCGATCAAGTGGCTTTTGACCGGTGAAGGCGAGGGCGCGGATGTGCCGGGCGAACCGGTCGATGCCTCGTCTGATCTGGCGGAAGTTCTGGCGGATCTGCGCGCGTTGCGCGGCTCGATGCGGGAAAACGCCGAGCGCGCCGCGCGCCTGGAAAAACGCCTGCGTCAGTTGGCGGGGTCCGTTGAATGACCGAAACGCGCGAGAACCGCATCAGGCGGATGAAAATGCGCTCGATGCGGCGCGGGATCAAGGAGATGGACCTGATCCTGTCGGCCTATGCGGATCGCAACCTGCCCGGGATGGACGGTGTGGCGCTGGATCTGTACGACGCGCTGCTGCATGAGAACGATCAGGACCTGTATCAATGGGTCACGGGGCAGGTGCCCGCGCCCGAGAAATATGGCGCATTGATCGGCGATATCGCGCAAACCTTTCAAAAATAGCGAAATTTTACCTTAACCGATTCTTCGGCTTTGCGGGTGCATCCTGTTTGCGCAGTTTGGCGAGTCGGAGAACGGGATGAGTATCGAAAGAAAGTTTACGGTATCGGAACACAAAAGCTTCATGGGCATCTATCTGGAGGCGCTGGCGCTGGTCGAGCGGCTTCACCGGTTGCTGCTGGACGTGATCAAGGACGAGTTCGAGCGGGTCGGGATTCTGGAGATCAACGCGGTACAGGCGCTGCTTCTGTTCAATATCGGCGATCACGAGGTGACGGCGGGCGAATTGAAAAGCCGCGGCTACTATCAGGGCAGCAATGTCAGCTATAACCTGAAGAAGCTGGTCGAAATGGGATACATGCACCACCAGCGGTGCGAGATCGACCGGCGCTCGGTCCGGGTCAGGCTGACACAGAAGGGGCGCAACATCCGTGATATCGTGTCGGAACTTTTTGCAAGGCATGCCGAGGGGTTGCAATCCAAAGGCGTTCTGGGGGCGGATGGGGTGGAAAACATCACCTCGTCCCTGCGCCGGGTCGAGCGGTACTGGACGGATCAGATCCGGTATATTTATTGATCATCGGGCCGGAGCGATGACAGGGTCAGACCTTGGAGTTCGCGCATGAGCTTGCGGGCCATGGTGGCCTCGAAATCCTCGAACCCCAGGGCGGATTCGACAAAGGCATCCGGGCCCAGAATGACCCAGGCCTCGTAATAGGCGATCAGTTCACCGACCTGCAACAGCCGCTTGTCGTCGATACCGGGGTCGTCGGCGCCGATGACCAGACCATTGATGGTCAGATTAGCATCGGCAAGGCCGTCTTTCACCTCGCGCGGGTGGGGGCCGATATTGTGTTTGCCATCGCCGGACAGATCCAGCGTTCGTTTCCAGCATGTTTCCTGCTGTGCCAGCAGGTCGGCGCCGAACAGCATGGCCGCGCCGACCGCCGTGCCGCTGGGGGCGGATGCGCGGCGGGTTGCGGCAAGGGTTGCAGTGATGCGCGCCAGATCATCGGCGCTGATTATATCGGTCCAGCCCTGCAGCAGGCGTTGATGGCCGGCTTCGCTCCATTCATAGATGGCCAGGCGCACCGGGGCCGACGGGTGTGACAGCAGGGCTTGCGTCACGCGGGGATGCTGCAACGCCCTGGCCAGCCCGTCGAGTTGCAGCCGGTATTCGCGGCTGTCGACCGAACCGGACACGTCGAGGCCGAGCGCCAGCGCCTGCCGACATTGCGCGGTGGCCTGCGAGGTCAGCAACATGAAAAGGCAGGCGGCGACGCGCAGGATCACTCGGCAACCCCTGAATTTGCCTGGCTGACGATCAGGCCGGACACCTCGCGCTCGAGCTTGCGCCGCATGGCCCTTTCGAAATCGTCGAACCCGTTGGCGATTTCCAGAAAGGCGGAAGGCCCCTTGAGCACGTTTTCACGATAGAAGGGGATCAGTTCGGTTGCCGCCTCGTAAGCGCCGCTCATGATGACGAGGCCGTTGACCACGACATTCTGGAACGGGAAATGCCGATAGGCTTCGGTCGGGCCGTAGCCGTCATTGTTGATCCCGTCGCCTGACACGTCGATGGTCTGGCGCTGGCATTTCGGCGCCCGCTGCAACAGGACAGCGCCGAAGCTGAGGGCATGGCCCATCGCAGTTGGGAAGATGCCCCCGGTCCTTTCCGACGCGGCAAGTATGGACGAGGCGGCATAAAGGTCTTCGGCGCCTCGGATGATCCGCCAGTCCAGCAATACGCGCTGGTTGAACCGCCCGTTCCATTCAAAGACGGCAAGCGCCACCGGCAGCGGGGCAGAGAGAAACGCATGTTCGACCTCGGGCGCGAGCAGGGCGGCGGCCAGCCCGTTGCGTTGCAGGGCATATTCGGCCTCGTCAACCGAGGAGGACACGTCAATCGCCAGCACCAGCGCAAGGCGACAATCCTGCGCCCTGAGAGGGCTTGCCAGCAAGGCAAACCCCAGTATCGCCAGCCAGCGGATCACCAGTGTCCCGTGTTTTCCATGCTGGCCCACGGCTCGGCCGGGTCAAGAGCCGTACCGTTCTGCAGCAGTTCGACCGAGATATTGTCGGGCGAGCGGACAAAGGCCATGCGCCCGTCGCGGGGCGGGCGGTTGATGGTCACGCCGTTATCCTGCAGGTGCTGGCAGGCGGCATAGATGTCATCGACGCCATAGGCCAGATGCCCGAAATGGCGGCTGTCGCTGGGCAGGGCGTCGTCGCCATCCCAGTTGTAGGTCAGCTCGATCGGGGCGTCTTCCTGGCCCGGCGGCGCCATGAAGACCAGCGTGAAACGCCCGTTCTCGTTTTCATATCTCCGGGTCTCCTTCAGGCCGAGCAATTCGTAGAAGGCCATGGATTTTTCCAGATCCTTCACGCGCACCATGGTGTGCAGATAGGTCAGCGCCATCGCGGTCATCCTTTGTCAGAAAGTCATCGCGTCCAAGCTTAGCGCGTCACGCCCGTTAGTCGAGGGTTCGGGCGCGGGAAACTCAAAAAGATCGCGCGGTAAATTTCCCGGGCGATTGTACCTTATGTCGCCTTTCCGGGGGGTGGGATATCGATATATAGTGGTGGACGACTCATTTCACGAAAGGACGTGTCGATGCCGCTTTCCCCAGATCAACTGTCCGAGATCGAGGCGCAGCGCGCGCAGACGCAGCCGACCCGCCGGGTGGTCGCGCCGGGAATGGAAGAGCGGTTGTATTCCGCGCATCCGGTTCTGGATCACGGTTTTGTCCGGGTTATCGACTATATGGGCGATGATGCCGCGATCTGTCAGGCCGCACGGGTGTCGTACGGCAAGGGCACCAAGTCGGTGCAGAATGACGAAGGGCTGATCCGGTACCTGATGCGGCACTGGCACTCGACACCGTTCGAGATGTGCGAGATCAAGCTGCATGTCAAACTGCCCGTCTTTGTTGCGCGGCAGTGGATCCGCCACCGCACCGCCAACGTGAACGAGTATTCGGCGCGCTATTCGATTCTGGACCGCGAGTTCTATATCCCCGCGCCCGAGCATGTTGCGGCGCAGTCCGAGGTCAACAACCAGGGCCGGGGCGACACGTTGCAGGGCGAAGAGGCGGCGCGTGTGCTGGAGATTCTCAAGGCCGACAGCGCCCGCTGCTATGACAATTACGAGGCGATGATCGGGCAGGACGGCCAGCAGGGGCTGGCGCGCGAACTGGCGCGGATGAACCTGCCTGCCAACGTCTATACCCAGTGGTACTGGAAAGTGGACCTGCACAACCTGTTCCATTTCCTGCGTTTGCGGGCGGATGCTCATGCGCAGTATGAAATCCGGGTCTATGCCGAAACCATGTGCCAGATCGTGGCCGACTGGGTGCCGTTCGCCTATAGGGCGTTCGAGGATTACCGTCTGGGCGCGGTCAACCTGTCGGCGCAGATGGTCGACAGCCTGCGCCGGATGCTGAAGGGCGAGGACGTCACGCAGGAAAACTCGGGCCTGTCGGCCCGCGAATGGCGCGAGTTCGAGGCCGTCATCCGGGGCGACCAGGCCAACCCGACCTGACCAGAGGCAGGGCGTTGCCTGTCCGGAGGATCGAGGTGTTTTTGGGGAATGGTCAACGGCCGTCAATTCAGCCGTTGTCCTTTTCTGTTCGCGCCGCGCGATGCGCGGAAGGTCGTTACAACGCTTTCAAATCAGAAGCCATCTGACGGCCGTCGCGTCCGTCCTGAAGCTCGTACGAAACTTTCTGATTGTCAGCGAGCCCTGTCAGGCCTGATCGTTCCACGGCCGAGATATGAACAAACACATCTTTGCCCCCTTCATCGGGCGCAATAAATCCATAGCCTTTGGTTGTATTAAACCACTTCACGGTGCCAGTTGGCATTTCCCGTGTCTCCTTCTCCTTGGTCGTTGCCCCGGAATTTGGGGCGAGTTCGGTCCACCCACCGTCAACTTACCGGAATGCAAAGACAAACCGGCAAAAAAGGCGGGTTTCACCTTTCTCACAATTGCATCTCATTGTAAAAAATCAAGAACAACACTCCGGTCAAAACCGGATTGTCTATTTTTTCAGCAAACCCGGTTTTTGGGGGAAAAATGCGGCTATATGGCCTCAAAACCTGTGACACGTGCCGTAAGGCATTGAAATCAATTCCGGAAATGGAATTTTTTGACGTGCGTTCCGACGGCGTGCCAGCGGAAGTCATGGCGCGGGCGTTGGCGGAGTTCGGCGATGTTTTGCTCAACACCCGGTCGACGACCTGGCGCGGGCTGGACGAAAACGAACGCGCGAAACCGCCTGCAGAATTGCTGGCGGCGCATCCGACACTGATGAAACGGCCGCTGATCGAGAGTGACGGCGCGTTATATCTGGGCTGGACGGATAAAACCCGCGCCGCCCTTGGCGTTTCCTGAGCGGCTGATTATCTGCGGGTCCAGGCAACCGGAGGAAAGATATGCGAAACGCCGCCATGGTGCTGGGTGTCGTCGCCGGACTGATCGGCATGATCGTCGGGTTTTTCGGCTATGGCTATGTCACGCTGATCGAGCAGTTCGGCGAGATCGAGGGCGTGGCCGAGCAGGTGCAGAACGTCACCCTGATCCAGACCGTTTCGATCCTGTCGCCGATGCTGGCCATTGCGGGCGGGGCCATGGCGCGGGCGCGGGCGTTATGGGGTGGGGTGTTGTTGTTGCTGTCGGCGGGCGGGATGTATCACGCCTTTGGCTTCAACGCCTTCACGATGTTTCCCATTGCTTTTGCCGGTCTGGCCGGGGTGCTTGGGCTCGCCGCTGGAAAGCCGGACGAACCCAAGGCGCATTTCTAGACGTCAGGAGAGGCGCAGCACACGGTCAAGCGAGAGCGGACCGGCGCCCTTGATCACAAGAACCAGCAACAGGAATGTCCACATCACGCGCTGGTCGATCAGCGTCACCGTGTTGTCGAACAGGCTGCCGAGCTTGACGCCGTGGCCGGTGACGTCGACGATGGTCTGCACCCAGATAAAGCCGATCATGCCGATGGCCGACAGGCGGGTCAGCAGGCCGAGTACGACCAGTGCGGGCAGGACGAATTCGGCAACCGTACCGGCAAAGATGACGAGACGCTGAAAGATGTTCATCTGGGTGACGTCATAAAGAACCGCCTCGGCGGCTTTGGGGAAGATCTGGCCGAAGGCGCCCGCCGAGGGCGAAAAGATCGATCCGTCGATCTTGAGCATGGCCGAATTCCAGTAATAGAACAGCAGGACTGCGGCGAAAACGATCCGCGCCAGTGTCGGTGTCAGCATGTCCGACGCGCGGTCGAGCTTGCCAGAGACACTGTTGTGAAGGGTAATCAGTGCAGCAGTCATCATGTCAGCCTTTCGGTAGTCAAAGAAGCGATGGCGTTGCCCTGCAGGAGCAGGGTCAATGTGGCGCCCAGATCAAAGTCATCTGCCTTTGACAGGGCGTATTCATGGGCCTGGCCGATGGAGTGTCCGGCCATAAGCATCTCGATCCAGTCCGCGCCGCCTGGCGGCAGCAAGTGAGGGGCCGGGTCGAACTCGGTGCGGGTGATCAGGATGTCCTGCGCGCCGGGTTGCGGTTTCGGGGCGCCGACTTGGGTGTTGAAGCGCCAGATATCGTGCACCGGCCAGGGAGAGCGGAGCAGGACCATCGACGGGGCGAAGGTCAGCCGTGCGGACAGCAGTTTCTCGGTGTCGATGGCAAGCGCCTCGGGCGGGATGGGTGTGCTGTCGGCGGCGTGGTAGGAGCGGCGCAACGCCAGTTCCAGCCGCGCCACATCGGGGAGGTAGCCCAGATGCGACAGTTGCTCCATCCCTGCAAGGAAATCCGGGAAGGCCTTGCCATAATGCATCATCAGCGGCGAGCTGGGGGGATGTCTGCGCAGGAAGATACCCGCCAGCCCATCCATGTTCTGTGCGCCCAGAAGCTTGGCGATGACGGGAAAGGCCTGGTGCATCGCCTCGGTCAGAGACACGGCCACGTTGTTGCGATAAACGCTGAACCGGCGGCCCGCGGGCTGGCTGTGCGCATCGCTGAGGCCCTCGGGAACCGGTTGGGCGGCATCAAGGATCGCGTCGTGGAAAGTGGTTTGCGAGACACTCATGCCGGTATCCGTTCGAGCGCGGCTTGTGCGCGTTCGGCCTCGGCCCGCAGAACCGGCCAGTCGGGTACGTCGGTGTCCCATTCGATCAGGACGGGTTTGGGCCCGGACCGATCCAGCACATAGTCCAGCAGCGCCCAGACCGGGTCGACCACCTCGCGCCCGTGGCTGTCGATCAGCAGGGGTCTGCCGTGGTCGTCGTGATCCTCGTCATGGCCGCCGAGGTGGATTTCGCCCACCTGTTCAAGCGGGTAGGCTTCAATGTAACCCTGCGGCGAGAAGTCGAGATTGGTGGCCGAGACAAAGACGTTGTTGACGTCCAGCAACAGGCCACAACCGGTGCGCCGGCTGATCTCGCGCAGGAAATCCGGTTCGGTCCAGGTGCTTTCATCAAAGGCCAGATAACTGGAAGGGTTTTCCAGCAGCATCTTGCGCCCGACCGTCTCTTGCAGCTGATCGATATGTTCGCAGACCCGCGCCAGCGTCGCATCTGTATAGGGCAAGGGCAGTAGATCGTTCAGGAAATGGCTGTCATGGGTGGACCAGGCCAGATGCTCGGAAAAGCTGGCAGGGTCGAGCCAGCCGACGAGGTGTTTCAGGCGGGCCAGGTGATCTGGGTCCAGGGGGCCTTCACCGCCGATGGAAAGGCCGACACCATGGACCGAAATCGGGAATTGTTCGGACAGGTGACGCAGTTGCGCCAAAGGGCGGCCACCGTCGCCCATGTAGTTCTCGGCATGAATTTCCAGCCACGCCACGGGGGCGGCCGCATCAAGGATCTGGGCAAAATGCTGGGGCTTGTACCCGACGCCCGGCGCCGCCGGCAGGCGGTTCGATCTGAGCGCATCATCCAACATCAGCCCGTCTCCTGTCTGATTGGAAAAGGGCGAGCATTGTCCATACCCGCCCTTTGGTGTTCTGCGTTGATTTATGCCGGCAGGTCGCGGTTTAGCGCTTCGAGCGAGCCTTTGCGGGCGCTGCCGTCGGCCTGTGCGGGCAGGTCGATGCCTTCGCAGGTGCCGGCGTCGACCAGAGTCCAGGCGTTGCCCTGATAGTCAACGGTCGAAGTTCCGGCGCAGGTGGTGCCGGGGCCCGCGGCGCAGTCGTTCTGACCCGCCAGAGAAACGCCATAGCACTTTTCCTTGGCTTGCGCGCTTGCGGTGGTGGCTGCACCGGAGATTGCGGCGGCAACGGCGCTTGCGATGACCAGGGTTTTTGCGGTGTTCGACATCTCGATTTTCCTCTTGATGACTTGGTTGGTTTGTTCGTGACACTGACAAAGGTAGGGGCTGGGTGCGCACAGTTAAATTCACGACCCCGTGTCTCACAGCCCCGTCAGCGAGTGTAACGCCGGCTTTGAGTCTAGTACATTGTTTTTTAAGGGTAATATGAATTATATTGCCCTTCCGGCCCGAAAAAAAGACCGGAAGGGCGGGGAATGTTACAGAAGATCGGGGGGCGTTGCGGCCCGCGACAGGTCTTTTGTTACATCTTCAAGTGACTGAACACTTGTCTGTTTTTCGCCAAGGCGGCGGACCGAGACCGTGCGCTCTTCGACTTCGCGGTGTCCGACGGCCAGAATGACCGGGACCTTGCCGACCGAATGTTCGCGAACCTTGTAGTTGATCTTTTCGTTGCGAATATCGGCCTCGGCGCGCACGCCAGCCTTTTGCAGCCCGGCCACGACCTCGTTCACGTAATCATCGGCCTCGGAGGTGATCGAGGCGACGACGACCTGGCGCGGGGCCAGCCAGAAGGGCAGCTTGCCGGCGTGTTCCTCGATCAGGATGCCGATGAAACGCTCGAACGAGCCCAGCGTCGCGCGGTGCAGCATGACGGGGCGATGCTTGGCGCCATCGGCGCCGATATAGGTTGCATCCAGCCGTTCGGGCAACACGAAATCCACCTGGAATGTGCCGCATTGCCAGTCGCGCCCGATGGCATCCGTCAGCACGAATTCCAGCTTGGGGCCATAAAACGCGCCTTCGCCGGGGTTCAGTTCGGGTTCGATTCCGGCAGCGCGGGTGGCCGACAGAAGCGCCGCCTCGGCCTTGTCCCAGACCTCGTCCGATCCGGCGCGGGTTTCGGGGCGGTCGGAGAATTTCACCGAGAAATCTTCGAACCCCAGATCCTTGTAGATCACGCTGAGGAAGCGAATGAACTCGGCGGTTTCCGCCTCGATCTGCTCTTCGGTCGAGAAGATATGGGCGTCATCCTGCGTGAATCCGCGCACCCGCATGATGCCGTGCAGCGCGCCTGAAGGTTCGTAGCGGTTGCACGATCCGAACTCGGCCATGCGCAGCGGCAGGTCGCGATAGGATTTCAGGCCCTGCTTGAAGATCTCGACATGGCAGGGGCAGTTCATCGGTTTGAGGGCATTCACGGCCTTTTCGCGGGCGTGTTCCTCGTCGACTTCGACGATGAACATGTTTTCCTGATACTTGTCCCAGTGGCCCGAGCGTTCCCACAGCTTGCGGTCGACGACCTGCGGCGTGTTCACCTCGACATAGCCGCCGCGGCGCTGCTGGCGGCGCATGTAGTCCTGCAACTGGGTGTAGATGGTCCAGCCGTTGGGGTGCCAGAAGATCTGGCCCGGCGCCTCTTCCTGCATGTGAAACAGGTCCATCTCGCGGCCCAGTTTGCGATGGTCGCGCTTTGCGGCCTCTTCCAGCATGTGCAGATGCGCCTTGAGCTTTTCCTTGCCGGTGAAGGCCACGCCATAGATGCGCTGCAGCATGGCGCGGCTGGAGTCGCCCCGCCAATAGGCGCCCGCAATGGACATCAGCTTGAAGGCGTCGCCCGGCAACTGGCCGGTATGCTGCAGGTGCGGACCACGGCAGAGATCCTGCCAATGGCCGTGCCAGTACATGCGCAGCGGTTCGTTGCCGGGAATGGCCTCGATCAGCTCGACCTTGTAGGGTTCGTTATTGGCCTTGTAGAAC
>NZ_JBXWSF010000099.1:0-12569 GCF_059613285.1 Ruegeria sp. BHSB058
AAACTGATGTCCAGCTTGAAGTCCTGAGCCTCGCCTAGTTTGTCGGATAGCAACCGTGATATGTCTGCATTTGCATCTTCGTCATGACTCATGCCGCGGATGATGACTGTTTCCACTGTTACCGAAAGAGATCCATTGTGAAGGCGAGACAAGGCGTCGAGACCGGCAAGAACTCGGACTGACCAGTCGGCGGGCAAATCAGGCACGACGCGAGTGGCCATGTGTACGGCTTCTGATCCGAATGCGGCCTTGGCATAACTGTCGACCATCTCCCGCAGCAATTCGTCTCCCAGGCGTCCGCGCAGTTGCACCAAACCCTCGGGGCTACGTGTCGCAGTAAACTCCAATACCTCGGCGGCAGTTTTGACTTCAGGTTCGGGCAGAACGGCGTGCAGTGCGAACACGTCGGGCAAGCTGTTCTCCAACTCTCCGACGACCCTGTCAAACGTCGACTGATCCGTTCCTTGCTGCGCGACCAGCGTGATATCCGCGTCCGCTATTGTGACGCTGCCACGTCCAAGCTCGGCCAGGGCGCCGATGCTGAGCTCTGCAGCGCTTGCCCACCGCGGAGACGGAACACCCAATCCGATAGTGCAGTTGATCTTGCCGGTAAGGCCAACACGATGTGCGGCGGCGATAATGCGATCCCTTGCCGTTTCGTCTTGTGCCGAACACGCGTCGAAACGCCCTCCTGATTCGTCGATCAGATAACGAAGTGTGAAAGGGGTGATAACCGGGCGGGGGGCTGAAATCGCAAGTCCGATGCGCAAGCTCGGCGGTGCGGCCTTTGTGAGTTCCTGCTCTAGACGCACCTTTTCCTTGGGACTGTCCGCGATTGCCGTGACCTTGACCAGCCCGCCGCTGGCAGAAACCTTAGCGCGGGGTAACCGGGATAGCGCGGAAATGGCATAAGCAAGCGCATCGTCCCACCCCCTCGGCTTGGGATAGTCCGCTGTCTCCATCAAATCCGATACCCGTGCTTGCCGGTCCAAGGCTTGCAGGGATGAAATGAGTCCTTCGCGATCCTCGGTTGCGGGGATCAGGCCAATAACGGATATCCCGCTGTCATTGCGCAGAATTTCCGCTGAAAATCTGGGTGGTGCCAGATCGGCGGTCGGCGCAATATCCAACTCGTCGATGACGCGGGAAGGGTCAACTTCGGCACCCGCAACCGTTAGGGCATTGAAACGGGCACCTTCGTCAGCGGCGGTTCCAGTCAAAATGACTCGTAACCCGTCGGCTTGAACCTCCGCCCAGTTATGCCCCTTCAGGTCCAGCGCCCGCCGAATAGACGCTTCGGAACTTTGCTCGACAGCGGTTACGGCAAAGCTAGCGCCAAACAGACACAGTCCGGCCGCCATCACAAATGTCAGAGCGACCACGAGGGAAAAGGGAACTCGCATATGCAGATCGGGTATCTCGTCATGCTTTTGGCCGGGAGTCTTACAACCGCCCGGCCCAAGGTGCAATCACAGCAGCAGTGCAATCCCGAAGAAGATCAGCGGAATAAGGCCGGTGTCGCGGTTGGCGCGAAAAAGCTGCAGCAGTTTGGCGTTATTCTCGATATCGAGGCCTCGCAGTTGCCACGCCATATGCCAGCCCATCGCCCAAGGCCCCGCAATCGCAAGAACCATTGCCATGATCGACGCATCGGGCAGGGCCGCCTCGATCACGGCCAATCCCATCAGGCTGACGGTGGCAATCAGAAAGTACTTCAGCCATTTCGCGGTATCGGTGCCAAACAGGCGGGCTGTAGACTTGATGCCGATAAGTTCGTCGTCTTCAGTATCCTGATGCGCATATATCGTGTCATAAAAAAGGGTCCACGATATGCCGGCCAAATACAGAAGAATAGCGGGCCAGCCCACTGTGCCACTGTGGGCGGCCCAGGCCAGCAGGGCGCCCCAGTTGAAGGCCAGACCAAGAAACACCTGTGGCCACCATGTGAAGCGTTTGGCAAAGGGATAGATTGTGACGGGTAACAGCGAAAGAACACCCATAGCAATTGCTGCCATGTTGAAGGTCAAAAGAATCATCAAGGCAAGCAGGCACTGTACCACCATCCAGATCACCGCTTTTCGAACCGTGACCTGCCCTGAGGGAATGGGTCGCGAGCGTGTTCGTTCCACCTTGCCGTCGAAATCCCGATCGGAAATGTCGTTCCAAGTGCAGCCCGCACCGCGCATAAGAAAAGCTCCAAGGGCGCATCCGATGCCGATCCACAAATCCGTCCATTCGGGATCCCCACCATCCAGAACAGCAAGGGCCAACCCCCACCAGCAAGGGATCAGCAACAGCCACGTTCCAATGGGACGATCCGCGCGAGACAACCGGAGATAGGGCCGGGTAAAGGCGGGGGCGTGGGTGTCAACCCAGTTGTCCTTGATCGCGTCGGCGACTTGTCCGTCTGGTGTTGGGGCTTTGCCTTGCATATGTAGGGTCTCATGAGTGCGAAAATCAGGCTGTATGTAGAGCACCGATTGGGTGCGGGGCAATCGGTTCCTTTGACGCGCGAACAGGCGCATTACCTGTTCGGCGTGATGCGCCTTGGCATTGGCGCTCCTGTTGCCCTGTTCAACGGGCAGGACGGTGAGTGGCAGACCGAGGTGTTGGAAACTGGAAAGAAGGGTGGCGTATTGCGATGCATCCAGCAGACACGCACGTTGCAGATGCCCCCGGATTTGTGGCTTCTGTTCGCGCCCATCAAAAAGGCACGAACCGATTTCATCGTGGAAAAGGCCGCCGAGATGGGAGCTGCACAAATCATTCCGGTTCAGACGGATTTCACCAATTCCGAGCGCATACGTCAGGATCGACTGCAAGCTCACGCGATCGAGGCTGCCGAGCAATGCGGCGGAACATTCGTTCCCAAGGTCAGCGACCTGACAAAACTGGATCGGTTGCTGGATCAATGGCCTGAAGGCCGCCGACTGATGTTCTGCGACGAGGCCGAGGCCGGATCGGCCTTGCGCCTGGCGAAAAGTGAAAAAGGCCAACCCTGGGCGATTCTCATTGGCCCTGAAGGTGGATTTTCAGAAAAGGAGCGCACCCGGTTGTCCACATTGCCCTTTTCCCATGTGGTCAGCCTTGGCCCTCGTATCTTGCGTGCAGATACGGCTGCGGTTGCCGCAATGACCTTATGGCAGCAGGTATTGGGGGACTGGAGGTGACGGCACCTCGCCTGCATGTGCTGACGGCCATTAACTCGGACCGTGCAGTGGTCCTGCGACGCGGGCCGAGCGATCAGGTGGCATCCATTCTTTGGGACCGAAAAAAAGACACCATTGAATTGGGTCAATGGCTTAATGGGCGCATTCACGAGTACCGCTCGGACATTTCGCCAGACGGTAAATATCTCGTCTATTTCGCCGGGCGCGGGGGGCGGTGTTGGACGGCCGTTTCGCGCGCGCCCTGGTTGCGGGCGATTTCCTATTGGCCTCAGTCGCACAGCTGGCATGGAGGAGGTGCATTTACTGAAATCGGCGCACTGTGGCTGAATGGAGCGGAAGCGCCAGCTGAAATGCAAGATGGATTGCGGCCTGCCGCTACAGATGCGTTTTCCCATTCCACCGACGGGTTTCACATGGGCGGACTGGTGGCCGAGAAAATGCGCCTTCGTGGCTGGACGCACGATTGTGGCGACCGGTACGAGACGATCCTGCGCAAACCCGTATCAAGCGGTTGGGCTTTGCAATGCGGGTTTCGTATTGGGGAAAAGAACCGGGCTTTGGTATCCAGCAATTATGCCCTGATAGGCCCTGGAACCGACGCGGTTGTTGATCTGCCGGGTTGGGAATGGGCCGATCTTTGGCAAGGAGAAATACAATGGGCCGAAAAAGGCGTGTTGTGGCAGGCCCGTTTGGCAGATGATGGAGACCTTGAAGATCGTGTCCAGAAGTACGATTTCACTGACATGACCTACGATGCGATCAAGGCGCCCTACAAGGGTGTTCAGGGAAGCCCCGAAACATGAGCTTTGTTCGTCCCGAAGCCAAGGCGGCCATGTGGCGCTGGCGCGAGATTCTGGTTGCTGCTGCGATGATGCTGGTTGGTATCAGCTGGATTGGTGGTCCGGGCGGGTTATTGGGCTGGCTGGGTTGGGTGTTGATTGTCGTTTCAGTCGCGTTGACGGTCATAGGTATTCAGCGGGGACGGTTTCGCAACGGTGCAGGTGGGCCCGGTGTCGTTTCGGTTGACGAAGGCCAGATTTCCTATCTGGGTCCTCTGACTGGCGGAGTGGTCGCCGCGCGTGAACTGGAGCGTTTGGCGCTTGATCCAACCACTCGGCCCGCGCATTGGGTGTTGGAGCAACCAGATCAACCCAGTCTTCACATCCCGGTTAATGCCGAAGGTGCCGAGGCGCTTTTTGACGTCTTTTCGTCCCTTCCCGGAATAAAAACCGAACAGATGCTGTCGGAGCTTTCAGGACGCGCGGTTCACCCGGTCGTGATCTGGGAACGTCATCCTTCTCGTCCACAGGGGTTGCGGTTGCATTGACACCGGAGGCGTTTACCCTCAGGACTTCCCCCTACATTTTCTAGAGACCCAGCATCGGAGCGCGGCCTATGTCTATCCCTCAGTCCGGCGGAGGACCGATTGAACGCCATGAACAACTGGCCGAATACCTGGCGGATGGATGCAAGCCCAAGGTCGAGTGGCGCATCGGAACCGAGCATGAAAAGTTCGGCTATTGCAAGGACACGCTCAAGCCGCTCCCATACGAGGGGGAACGCTCGATTCAAGCCGTGCTTGAAGGGTTGCGCGACTTGCATGGTTGGGCACCATTGGAAGAAGGCGGTAAGCTGATCGGGCTGACCAAGGACGGTGCCAACGTTTCGCTCGAACCGGGTGGTCAACTGGAACTCAGCGGAGCGCCGCTGGAAACGATCCACGAAACCTGTGACGAGGTAAACGCGCATCTGCGTGACGTCAAGGATATCGCTGACAAGATCGGTGTGGGCTTTATCGGTCTGGGCGCGGCCCCGATCTGGCGGCACGAGGACATGCCGTTGATGCCCAAGGGCCGCTACAAGCTGATGGACAGTTATATGCAAAAGGTCGGCACCATGGGCACCACCATGATGCGGCGGACCTGTACGGTTCAGGTCAATCTTGATTTCGCCTCCGAAGCAGACATGGTCCAGAAACTGCGCGTCGCCATCGCGTTGCAACCGGTGGCCACGGCATTGTTCGCCAACTCGCCGTTCCTTGACGGCAAGCCCAATGGTCACAAATCGTGGCGTTCGCGGGTATGGCGCGACCTGGATGCCGACCGTACCGGGATGGTACCTTTTGTCTTCGAAGAAGGTTTCGGATTCGAACGTTGGGTGGAATATGCGCTCGATGTTCCGATGTACTTTGTCTATCGCGATGGGAAATACATCGACGCGCTGGGCCAGTCGTTCCGTGACTTCCTCAAAGGCGAACTGCCCGCATTACCGGGAGAGACGCCGACATTGTCCGATTGGGCGGATCATCTGACCACTCTTTTTCCTGAGGCCCGGATCAAGAAGTTTATCGAAATGCGCGGTGCCGATGGCGGTCCGTGGCGCCGCTTGTGTGCGCTACCCGCATTCTGGGTCGGGCTGACTTATGAACAATCATCGCTGGATGCGGCGTGGGATCTGGTGAAAGGCTGGGACGCCGAAACCCGCGAGGAGTTGCGCATCGCAGCCAGTAGAGATGGTCTGCAAGCCCAAGTGAATGGTATCAAAATGCATGATCTGGCGCGCGAAGCCGTGGCAATTTCCGAGGCTGGTCTCAAGGCGCGCGCTCGACCCGGTGCCGGAGGACTGGTGCCAGATGAGGCCCATTTCCTCAATGCATTGAAGGACAGCATCGAAACCGGCAAAGTACCGGCAGACGAGTTGCTGGCGCATTACAAAGGCGATTGGGATGAAGACCTGACGCGAATTTACCGGGCGTTCAGCTATTGAGCACCTCTGCGGTTACTGTAACCGTGTGTGGCCACACTACCTGAATCCGGTAGTGCGGCCCTCGTTCACTGTCAGAACCGGTAAGCCAGACGAATTTGGAACGTGGTTGCGTCCACATCGACGCCGGTCGAGTTGAAATTGTCAAACTCGTGATAAAGCAATTCGCCGGCAAGGCTTATGTTGGGCACGATGATCTGTTCATATCCTGCGCCGATGAACCAACCGTCATCACTTCCAAAGTTGTCGGTTCCGGCTTCGGCATAGCCTGCAACGCCGTAAAGCAGGCTGTCGGGGTTGATCTTGTATCCCGCCCGCGCTTTCAATCGCCAGACATCCTCGACAGTGGCGGCCCCGGACAGATCGACGTCGGTCCAGTCATAGTCGAACCCGGCGCCAGCGACCCAGGTGCCAAAGTCATAGTCATATCCAAGGATGATACCGCCAATAACACCGTCACCGTCCAGCCCAGATACACTGGTGTCGACGTCGGCATAGCCGATCTCTGCCCCCGCATAAAAGCCGCTCCAATTGCCCGAAGATTGCGCCAACCCCGGCCCCGTCGCCAATGTTGCCAAGGTCGAAACAAGTACCAATTTTCCCGTCATCTCAGTGTCCTTTCGTACAAATGCATTCTTGGGATGCGCATCGGCTCAAAGGGTAGGCCCACTCCGATACACCCCGATCCGCAAAGCGGATCACTGGTTTCCCACTTATTCCGAACATTTGATGAGCAGTGCCAGAATCTGTTGGCCCTGCAGGTCCATTAATCAGGACTCATTGATAATCGACAGATTATCCTTCTCAATCAACGGATGCAAATCTCAAGCGGCGGCAGTATGACCTGCCGCCGAAATATCGTGTTTTCTCGGCAAGTTATTGCTGCTGCAACGCCGCCGGGTCTTTGTCTGCGATGTCTTCCCAGTTGACACTGGCTTTTTCGATAAAGCCGGGAATATCGCCTTCCCATTTCTGTTGAATTTCTTCCGACAGGTTCAGGTAGAGCTTGTTGTCGACGATTTTCCAGTAGTTTGGATCGCCGTCAAACTTGAAGCCCATCGCCGTGCCAAAGGCGCAATACCCGCCATAAGCCGGAAGATACGCTTCGGGGTTGGCTTCGAACGCGGCCTTGTTTTCTTCAGAGGCAAAGCGGTACAGGGCATCGTCATGCAGCGTGGTGATTTTCCAGTTCCCCTTGGTTGCCTCGCCTTCGGTGAAATAAGCAACCGGGTCATAGCCCTGCATTGCCAAACCCGTTGAAGACGCATTGATTTCCACGCCCGCTGCCAGTGACGAACTTGCCAGCGCGACCGACAGTGCGACGCCACTGAGGAGTGTTTTGATCTTGTTCATGGATTTACCTTTTTATGCGCTGGCCGACCCGCCGAAATTTCGCTCAGCCAACTATGTGAAGACATGAAGTGCCGCGAAATCTGCGTCACGCAACTCGAGTTGGGACGCGCACTGTTCACGTTCAAAACAAACAATTGTGTATGTGCGAGAGCGAAATGAGATTGTGCGGAAATAGAGAGTTCCAGCTTGTGATCAACGACTTGGAACCAGACCGACCACAAAGTCCACGACTTTCTTTGCGGGCATTTCACAAGGGCGCAGAAGGGTCTTGCCGTTTGACAAGATGTAAAGGTTCAAGCTGATATAGTCGGTGCCGCCTAACTCGTGAGCGACAAGCTTGTGCGATCGTTTCCCAGCCAGTTCGGTCCGACTGGCGATATATCTGCGGCCCTGCGACTTTCCCTGAAAACTGCCCGAAGGTAACGCAAAGAAGGCGTCCAAAAATACCTGCGGCGCTTTCAAGAGCGTCCGATCTTCGGTTCGGTCCCGGCCTTGATGCGAGAGATATTTGCTGAATGGCGCCAAAAGATAAGCAACGTCAGGAGAATTCCCAGCAAAAAAGCAGTCCCGTGGTCGAGGACCAGCAGCCAAATCGTCGACGAAGCCGCAGCGGCAAGCGCGCCCATTGATGAAATACGTGTCACCAGTGCAGCGACAAGCCAGGTCAGGCAGCAGGCAAGTCCCACTGGCCAGGCAAGTGCCAGCCAAATACCCAAAAAGGTCGCCACCCCCTTGCCACCCTTGAAGCCAAGCCAGATCGGGAAACAATGCCCAACAAAGGCGCTCAATGCGGCAAGCTGTGCCGCGTCCTCTCCCGTAATGGCGCGGGCCAGCAAAACAGCGGCGGCGCCTTTTCCGGCATCGAACAGCAATGTCAACGCGGCAGCAGCCTTGTTGCCTGTGCGCAGGACGTTGGTGGCACCGATATTGCCCGATCCGATCTGACGCAGGTTTCCAAGCCCCATGATCTTGGCCACGATCATGCCGAAAGGAATGGACCCCAATCCGTATCCAATCACAGCCCAGATCAGGAGTTGGGCCATAGTGTTTTCGATGGGCGGCATTACGCTCTCCGGTAAACTTCTTTGCCTGCGACATAGGTTGCCGCAACCCTACCTTGCAAACGCTGGCCGTCAAACGGAGTATTTTGCGATTTCGATTTGAGGGTGAAACGATCGAGCACAAATGGCACATCCGGATCGAACAACACCAAATCCGCGGGTGCACCTTTGGAAAGCCTGCCGCATTCCAACCCCAGCCGTTTTGCCGGGTTCAACGCCATGGCGCGGAATAACGTCGACAGATCAAGTTGTCCGGCGTGGTAGAGGCGCAGCGCAGCGGGCAACAGAGTTTCAAGCGCGACCGCACCCGAGGCGGCCTCTTCGAAGGGCAGACGTTTGCTCTCCTCGTCCTGCGGAGTGTGCATCGAACTGATAATGTCGATCAGCCCTGTCCGTACGGCCTCTATCACGGCTTGCCGGTCGTCTTCCGAGCGCAACGGCGGCTTGATCTTGAAGAAGGTGCGATAGTCGGCCACGTCCAATTCGTTCAGGGTCAGATGGTGGATCGAGGTTCCGGCGGTGATGTCCAGCCCGTTGCGTTTGGCCCGTTCCAGCGCGGGCAGGGCGCGGGCGGTGGTGATCTGGTCGGCATGATAGGCCGCCCCGGTCATCTCCAGCAGAGCAATGTCACGGTCCAGCCCCATACGTTCTGCCATCGGCGAGACCGAGGGCAGGCCATATAGCGTGGCAATTTTGCCGCTGGTCGCGGCGGCGCCATTGCTCAGGCCCGGTTCCTGCGGATGGGCGATAACCAGTGCGCCGCATGAACGTGCATAGGTCAGCGCGCGCGAGAAAACCTTGGTGTTGGCGACCACATGATCGCAATCGGTGAAAGCGACCGCACCGGCATCCAAGAGAAACCCGATTTCGGTCATTTCGCGGCCCTCGCGGCCTTTGGTGAGCGCAGCCATCGGCAGAACGTTCACCGGCGTATCTGCCTGTGCCCGTCGCGTAACGAATTCCAGCGTCTCCGGCGTGTCGATGGCGGGTGTCGTATCCGGGCGTGTGATGATCGTGGTCACGCCGCCCGCCGCCGCCGCCTGGCCGGCGGACCTGTAGCTCTCCTTGTGCCGCTCCCCCGGTTCGCAAACCTTGACACCAATATCGACGATACCGGGCGCGAGGCATTTGCCGCCGCAATCTACGGTCTGCCCATCAGAACTCGGCGCGTTCCCTTCACCGCGGGCGATGATCCTGCCATCGGCTACCTGCAGCCAGCCGGTCGAGTCTGTCTTGGCCTCCGGGTCGATCAGGCGGGCATTGGTGAAGAGAATAGAAGTCATTGTGTGGCCTCTCGGGCTTGGTTCAATGCCTGAAATGCGGCATCCGGATCGGATAGATGATCGAAGGAGAAATAAGGGTGGCGACTGAACAAAACCGCTCGCCGTGCAATTCGGAAGTTCAGGAAACGGTCAATTTTCAAAGCTTTAGACTTGAGGTCTTTATTGAGCAGTCTCGCATTTTCCGAGGTAACGACATAAACTTTTTGCGCACGAACGTAACGATCTGCATAAAGCAGAAACCCAAATCCTATCGTGCAACAAGAAGTCATCCAAAAATCTCTGGCGGTTGCAAAGATCCAAGGGCTTGCCAGCCAAACGAAGGCAATCAGACCAATTCCGGCCTTGTAGACCCAGCCGACCCGGGGCGGGAAAAAACCCTGATCCGGTTTTCCGATCCACAAAATCTCTTCTGTCTCGGGAATTTTGTCGCGCCACCATTCATCCCTCCCACTCACTGGATTGCCCTTTCGATGGCGGCCTTGGTGGCGGCAGGATCCGCCTGATACTTGATCAGATGCTTGTCGCCGTTTCGGGTGACGATCTGAACGAAGCTGCCCAAGGTGCGCACGGTTTCGATCTGGTTGAGCGTCATCCTGCGCTGACCGGGTCCGACGAGGGCGCCGTCCCGGATTTCCCAGTTGGTGGCCAATTCCTCGGAGGCCAGATACCAGGCGCGCACGACGACTGCGGCCAGCCCGGCTGGCGCGCCGGTCCAGATATAGGGGTTGCCGATCAGCCAAAGAACCGCCATTGCTGCAGCCATGGCAAAGGCGGCAAGCCACGCATTGGTGCGGATATAGGCCTGTTTGTCAGCGGGAAAGCGGGTCACCTCACCAGCCACAGAACACCTCCGACAATGAGAGCCATGATCACGGCGAACAGCGCAAATCCGATCCGCCGGGCTTGGGCACGGGCCTGACGGGGTGGGACGCGCGGCGCGGAGTAGGGTTTTGCACTTTCGGTTTCGATGGGTTGCCCGGCCCAGTTCGTGGTCGCTTCAGTGAAAAGTCCAGCCAGTTGCACCCTTTGGTCAGGGTTCAATACAGTAGCGCGCCCATTGAACGCCTTGCTGCGTATAACCATGACCCAACCTGCGAGCGCATCAAGTTTTACCCGATCAAGCTGGCCGTCGGAAATGCCGCAACCCTCGGTCAGGTATCCATAGAGGCCTAGTTCCGCCAGATCGGAAACGGGGAATACCTCGATCTGTGAATGGTCCAAGCCTTGTATGTTCAGAACCTGTTCCGCCGCGCCCGGTTCACGCAAAAACCGTGCCTCTTCGGCACGCATGTCGAGCGTGAACAAACGTAAAACGCCTCGTTCGCTTGGGGCGACGGTCAATCCACTCATGCGGCCTCGCGCAAATTGCGGGCCAAAAGCTCCATCGCGGCCATGCGGACGGCGACACCCATTTCCACCTGCTCCTGAATAACCGAGCGATTGATGTCGTCCGCCAGTGTGCCGTCGATCTCGACGCCCCGGTTCATCGGGCCCGGATGCATCACTATGGCGTCCGGTTTCGCGAGCGAGAGTTTATCTGCATCAAGGCCGTAGCGGTGATAGTACTCTCTCTCGGATGGGATGAACCCGCCATCCATCCGCTCTTTCTGAAGCCGCAACATCATCACGACGTCCACGTCCTGAAGGCCTTCGCGCATGTCATCATACACCTCGGCGCCGAATTCGGCGAAATGGCCGGGAACCAGTGTCGGCGGACCGATCAAGCGGATGCGGTTTTCCATCTTGCCCAGCAGAATCAAGTTCGAGCGTGCCACGCGGGAATGAGCAATATCACCGCAAATTGCCACGTTCAGCCGGTGGAGCCGCCCCTTGGCGCGGCGGATGGTCAAAGCATCGAGCAGCGCCTGCGTCGGATGCTCGTGCCGTCCGTCGCCTGCGTTCAAAACAGCGCAGTTGACCTTCTGCGACAACAGGTCCACCGCGCCGGAATGCGGATGCCGCACCACCAGCAGATCGGGATGCATCGCGTTCAGGGTCATCGCCGTGTCGATCAGTGTTTCCCCCTTCTTGATCGAACTGGCTTGCATCGCCATGTTCATCACATCCGCGCCCAGCCGCTTTCCCGCCAGTTCGAAGCTGGCCTGCGTTCGTGTGGAGTTTTCAAAGAACATGTTGATCTGCGTCAGGCCCGCCAGAACATCGGCGCGTTTGGCCGATTGGCGGTTAAGCTCTACGTATTTCTCAGCCAGATCCAGAATGGCGGTGATGTCAGCGGGTGAAAGCTGTTCGATGCCAAGAAGGTGACGATGGGCGAAACTCATGGGGCGAACTCCGATCAGACATTCGGGCCGCTTATAGAAAGGACGCGCCGGTCGGGCAACATGATCTAACGGTCCTTCGCGTTTTCCTTTTGCGGCAGTTCCTCGCAGCCTCCATCCTGGGTGCAAGCAAAGCCCGGTTTGCACCATTTCCCATAGCCGCAATCAATGGCGCGAACCGGGACGCAACCTTGATGAGCCGAGCACTTGAAACCGGGGCGGCATTGCGACCCGGTTTCCGGGCACAAGAACCAATCCGGACGAGAGCAGCCACCATTCGGCAAACAGGTCGATCCGCCGGGGCACACGCGACCATCCTTGCACGTATTGCCTGACGGTGCTTGAAGTTTCGGTTCCTCCTGGCGCACGCATTCCCCAGTAGCAGTACAGATCATTCCCGGCCCGCAAGTCAGGCCGGAGGTGCACTTGCCAGATCCTTTCGGAGCGCACCGCGTTCCACCCGCGACGCATTCTTCAAACGGCCCGCAGGAACGACCGCCGCCGCAATATGTGCCGCCAGAGGGGATGCAGTGACCATCCCAACTGCATCTTTCGGAAAGGTTGCAGCAATTCGATTGGCCGCACTGCAATTTCCCTGCCGGACATTGATTGTGGAAGTTGGCGAGTGCCGATTGGTTGCTCGCGAGAACGAGAGCAATT
>NZ_JBXWSF010000100.1:0-12611 GCF_059613285.1 Ruegeria sp. BHSB058
TACCGATCTGAGTTATGAGCGTCGATGCGCTGTCCCGCATGGCCGAAAAGCGCAATGCCACGATCCACGGAAGTTGCGTGGCGGTCGGTGGCAATGGGCTGTTGATCGTCGGGTCCTCCGGATCCGGCAAGTCGTCACTGGCCTTAACTCTTGTTGGATATGGCGCGGAACTGGTTGCCGATGATCAGGTCGAACTCCGAATGGAGAACGACCGGGTTCTGGCGCAATCGCCTGCCGCCATTTCCGGCCTGATCGAGGCGCGCGGCCTCGGCCTGATCCGATGTCCGCCGACCGGGTCGGTACCGTTGGCTTACGTGGTGGATCTGGATCAGATCGAAGAAGATCGTTTCCCCGAACACAGGACGGTCCGGGTGCTGAGGCAATCTGTGCCCTTGCTTCGAGCTGTCAAGGCCCCACACTTCGCTCCATCTCTGATGCAACTTCTCAAGATAGGGCGTGTCGACCCGGAATGGCCCAGCAAATGACTCCGCAGCAACGTATCGTGTTGGTCACGGGACCATCCGGAGCGGGCCGTTCGACCGCTATCCATGTGTTGGAAGATCTGGGGTTCGAAGCCATCGACAATCTGCCCATGGGATTGCTGACGCGGCTTCTGGACGGGGGGGAGCAGTCGCGTCCTATGGCGCTGGGCATCGACGCGCGGAACCGCGATTTCTCGACCATCGGGTTTCTGGAACTGATCGAACGGCTGGGCCGGATGGAAAGTATCGATCTGACGACGCTGTATCTGGATTGCAGCGAAGAAGTTCTGCTGCGCCGGTTCTCCGAGACCCGCCGACGTCACCCGCTTGCGCCCGGTGCCAGCCCCGAGGCGGGTATCCTGCAAGAGTTGGAGGTGCTGCAACCAATTCGCGAAATTGCAGATTCTCTGATCGATACAAGCAACCTGAATATCCATCAGTTGCGAGAAGAGGTGGAAAGGTGGTTCGCACCAGAGGAAGGGCGGCATTTGGCGGTATCCATCGAATCCTTTTCCTATAAACGCGGCCTGCCGCGGGGACTCGATATGGTGTTCGATTGTCGGTTTCTGGCCAATCCCTATTGGAAGCCTGAGTTGAGGGCCGCCGACGGTCGCAACGCGGATGTTGCCACCTATGTCGCGACCGACCCGAACTATGCCCCGTTTTTCGAGCGCGTGGTCGACCTCCTTTGGACGCTTCTTCCGGCCTTTCGGGCGGAAGGCAAGGCGCATCTGTCGGTGGCCTTTGGCTGTACTGGTGGACAACACCGTTCAGTCGCATTAGCGGAAGCTGTTGCAAAGGCCCTTGCAGAAAAGGGGCAGCAGGTGTCAATTAGGCACCGCGAAATGGAACGTCGCGCAGCGAAGGTAAGACCGGGTTGATCGGGATCGTAATCGTAGCACATGGGGGGCTGGCCAAGGAGTATCTGGCCGCGATGCAGCATGTCGTGGGCAAGCAGCCTGGATTGGCCGCGATCTCTATCGAGGCGGATCATGATCGCGACGAAAAACAACGCGAGATCTGTGCCGCCGCCGATGAGGTGGATACTGGCGACGGGGTTGTCGTGGTCACCGACCTGTTCGGCGGCAGTCCTTCGAACCTCAGCTTGCGGGCCTGTGCGCCTCAGGATCGGCGAATCCTATATGGCGCAAATTTGCCGATGCTGATCAAACTGGCCAAAAGCCGACACCTGCCCGTGGGGGATGCCGTCCGGCAGGCCATGGAAGCGGGCAGAAAATACATAAACACCAAAAATGTGACCCTCGATTGAATCTGGACAGATTGAAATGGCGACGCGAAGTTTAAAGATTGTAAATGAAAAAGGCCTGCACGCGCGCGCCTCGGCCAAGCTGGTTGAGGTTGTTGAAGGGTTTGACGCTACGGCAGAAGTGTCAAAAGACGGACTTTCCGCCTCGGGCGACAGTATCATGGGCCTTTTGATGTTGGCAGCGTCGAACGGAACAACTATTGACGTTGAGACGTCCGGACCTGATGCTGAGGCGTTGGCGGAAGCGTTGGAGTCCCTGGTGAACGACAAGTTCGGCGAAGGGTACTGAGCGCGCCGCGCTTTGCGACGTGAAGAACGGGAAGACCAAGACTTGGCGGAAACCGCGCACAACAGCAAAGTCGACCCTGTGGTTGATGGGGCCACTGAACAGGGCGAAATCTACGACCGTAGAACCTTGACCTATGCCAACTCGTTTGATGATCTGTGGACGGCAACGGCCATTCGAGCCATCGAATGGTTCACGGGCAAGCTGACGATTTTGCGGATGGTCAGCAAGTTCGAGAAGAAGAACGAGCAATATCGCGGCCAGAGGTTTTGGGGCGGTGCGCTTGAAGTGATGGGGATCGATCTGTTGACCCCGGACGAGCAGATAGCGCGCATCCCGAAAAAAGGGCCGGTTGTCGTTGTCGCTAACCATCCACACGGCATGGTTGACGGCATGATTCTGGCCGAGTTGATTGGGCGGGTTCGGCAAGATTATCGAATTCTGACCCGATCGGTACTGACCGGGCTGGATGAGGCGGCGACCTCGTTCATGATCCCGGTGCCTTTCCCGCACGATCCCGAAGCGCAGTCCAAGATGATCGAGATGCGGGCCAAGGCGATGACGCACTTGAAGGAAGGCGGCGTCGTGGCGCTGTTTCCGTCGGGCGTCGTGATGTCATCCGACAACTGGTTCGGCCCTGCAATTGAACGGGAATGGAACGTCTTTACCGCACAAATGATCCGCCGATCAAAGGCGCGCGTGGTCCCCATCTATTTCCCGGGGCGCAATTCGCGCGCCTATCAGATCGCCTGCCAGGTCTCGCCGATCCTGCGTCAGGGTCTTTTGCTGCACGAGATCGTGCGATCCTGCAAGAAACCGCAGGCCCCGGTTATCGGCCATCCAATCCCGGATGAGGACATGGAGCTGCTGGAAAAAGACCCGCGCGGGTTTATGGCCTGGTTGAGGGATCACACCATGGGCCTTGTGAAGGGCGGCTGACCGGTTCCGGTTATCTGGTCGGAACCGGAACTTCCCCGCGATAGTCATAGAACCCGCGTTCGGTCTTGCGGCCAAGCCAACCGGCCTCGACATATTTGGTGAGCAAGGGACAGGGACGATACTTGGTATCCGCCAGTCCTTCGTGCAGCACGTTCATGATCGCAAGGCATGTATCGAGGCCGATAAAGTCGGCCAGTTCCAGCGGACCCATTGGATGATTGGCGCCCAGCTTCATCGATTGGTCGATGGACTGCACGCTGCCGACGCCTTCGTAAAGCGTATAGACCGCTTCGTTGATCATCGGCATCAGGATGCGGTTGACGATGAAGGCGGGAAAATCTTCGGCGCTGGCGGCCGTTTTGCCCAGCTTGTCCACCACCGCTTTGCATGCACTGAAGGTTTGTTCGTCGGTGGCGATGCCGCGGATCAGTTCGACCAGTTGCATCACGGGAACCGGGTTCATGAAATGGAAACCCATGAACCGCTCGGGCCGGTCGGTGCGGCTGGCCAGACGTGTGATCGAAATCGACGAGGTGTTCGACGTCAGGATCGTATGGGGCAACAAGTGCGGTTGCAGATCTTCAAAGATCGCTTGCTTGATTGCTTCGCGCTCGGTCGCGGCCTCGATCACCAGATCGGTTTGGCCCAAATCGGGTAGGTTTAGCGTGGTTTTGATGCGTTTTAGCGCTGCTTGCATGTCGTCGTCGGATATTTTTCCGCGCGAGGCTTGACGGGCCATATTTGCCTCGATCGTCTCGATGGCCTGATCCAGTGCCTGCTGGCTGACATCGGTCAGCAGCACCTCGTAATCGGCCAGCGCCATGACGTGCGCGATGCCGTTTCCCATCTGGCCTGCGCCAATCACTCCGACCGTTTTGATGTCCATCTCTGTGGTGCCTTTCTCGCGGGTTACGTGGACATTACCGGCAGGGTGGGGGCGGCGGCAAGAGGGGGTGAAGCACTGCTTTTGCTTCAAATGCGCGCATTAAAACTTTTGCAAGGCCTGCGGCGTCATGGTGTCGGTCGGGTGAAGAAAACAAGGGTGATGAACATGGGCTTTGACAGATTGGGTGTGAATGCGCCGGAGGATCCGAGTTGCCAATACGAGGCGGGGGGGCTCCATTTTCGGGGGCCCAAACGGGAATTTGGCGCGAACTGTGCGATTTGTACCGGTGGAACAGAGACCTTTGGACGATTTGTACAGGAGCCATTCCCCGCCTTGCTGGAAAAACGGCTGGGTCAACCTTGTGTCAACCTGGGGTCTGTCAGCTGTGGGTTCGAAGCGCTGGCCGCCACTCCCTTCGTTCGGGCGCGGATCAATGAGGCGTCGTTTTGCGTGGTCCAGTTGCCGGGCGTTCAGGTGCTGTCGAACCGGCTTTATCGCGTGCACCCGCGCCGGAACGACAGGTTCCTGGAGCCATCGGAAGACTTGAGAGATTTGTACCCCGAGGTCGACTTTGCCGAGATCCATTTCACACGGCATCTTCTGGATACATTGCGAGCGCAGGATGATGCGCGGTTCGAAGTCGTAAAGCAGGACCTTCAGGAGGGCTGGGTCGAGCGGATGAGACGTTTCCTGACCGGAATCGAAGTTCCCGCACTCTCGCTCTGGCTGCGCTATGAAAGGTCGGACGATGCCAGTGACGAGCCGGAGCCATATCTGGTCGATGAGGCGATGGTGGCGCAACTGAATGGGTTTTGCGCGACGGTGGTCGAGGTGCCGGTGCGTACCTGCGGCGATTCCGAGGAACTGGCGGATGCCCTGTTCGGAACATTGCAGCAACCGATGGCGGAGCATTTGATCGGTCCGGCAACGCATCAGATCATCGCTGACAGGCTGTATCGTGCGGTGATGGACCTGCAATGAAAAAGGCCCGCCGGTTGGGCGGGCCTTTGAATTTCTGCCAGAGCCGTTTCAGCCCAGCTTTTCGGTCAGTTCCGGGACGGCCTGGAACAGGTCGGCGACGAGGCCGAAATCGGCAACCTGGAAAATCGGTGCTTCTTCGTCCTTGTTGATCGCGACGATGATCTTGGAGTCCTTCATGCCGGCCAGGTGCTGGATCGCGCCCGAGATGCCCACTGCGACATAGAGGTTGGGGGCGACGACCTTGCCGGTCTGACCCACCTGCCAGTCGTTCGGTGCATAGCCCGAGTCGACCGCCGCGCGCGAGGCGCCAACGGCTGCGCCCAGCTTGTCGGCCAGACCTTCGATCAGTTTGAAGTCTTCTTCCGAGCCAACGCCACGGCCGCCCGAGACGACGATGCCGGCCGAGGTCAGTTCCGGACGGTCGCTGGCAGCAACCTTGTCCTCGACCCAGGACGACAGGCCGGGGTTTTCGCCAACCGAAATGGTTTCGACCGGGGCCGAGCCGCCTTCGCCAGCGGCGTCGAAAGTCGAGGTGCGGATGGTGACAACCTTTTTGGCGTCCGACGACTTGACGGTCTGGATCGCGTTACCCGCATAGATCGGGCGTTCGAAGGTCGAGCCGTCAACCACGCCCGAGACATCCGAGATCACCATCGCGTCCAGCAGGGCCGCAACGCGCGGCATCACGTTCTTGGCGTCGGTGGTGGCAGGAGCAACGATATGCTCGTACCCATCGGCCAGCGACACGATCAGGGCTGCGGTGGATTCGGCCAGGCGGTGGCCCAGCGACGCGTCTTCGGCAACCAGCACCTTGGACACACCTTCGATCCTGGCGGCTGCTTCGCCCGCGGCGGCGGCTGATGCACCAGCGGCCAGCACGGTGATGTCACCCAGAGCTTTCGCGGCACTCACGGCCTTGGCGGTGGCGTCGACGCTCAGTTCGCCATTGTTGACTTCGGCAAGGAGAAGAACAGCCATTACACAGCCCCCGCTTCTTTCAGTTTCGAAACCAGTTCGTCCACCGAGCCGACGATGATGCCAGCGGCGCGTGCCGGCGGCTCTTCGGTCTTGACGATCTCGAGGCGCGGCGTGACGTCGACGCCGTAATCGGCGGCGGTTTTCTCGTCCAGCGGCTTTTTCTTGGCCTTCATGATGTTGGGCAGCGACGCATAGCGCGGTTCGTTCAGGCGCAGGTCAACGGTCACGATGGTCGGCATCTTTACGCTGATGGTCTGCAGACCGCCGTCAACCTCGCGGGTGATTTTCGCGCTGTCGCCTTCGATGTCCAGTTCCGAGGCAAAGGTGCCCTGCGACCAGCCCAGCAGGGCCGACAACATCTGCCCGGTTGCGTTCATGTCGTTGTCGATGGCCTGCTTGCCGCAGAGAACGATGCCGGGCTGCTCTTCCTCGACAACCTTGGCGAGGATCTTGGCGACGGCCAGCGGTTCGATATCGGTGTGCACGTCATCGGCGGCGACAACCAGAATGGCGCGGTCGGCGCCCATGGCCAGCGCGGTGCGCAGGGTTTCCTGCGCCTGCTTGACGCCGATCGAAACGGCCACGACCTCGTCAGCCTGACCTTTTTCCTTCAGGCGGATGGCCTCTTCGACTGCGATCTCGTCGAACGGGTTCATCGACATTTTGACATTGGCGAGATCAACTCCGCTTCCGTCCGCTTTCACGCGAACCTTCACGTTGTAGTCAATCACGCGCTTGACAGGCACAAGTACCTTCATCTCTGCGTTTTCTCCTTACAAAACGGCAAGCCGCGTTGCGACTCCACCAATGCTCTCGCCGCGTTAGATAACGAGTCATGCCACGTCGCAACAGAGCAAAATCGTCACGTCATGGTCTTGAGACGTCGCGTTTCGCGAATTTGCGGCGATAAGGCGCAACAAAGTTTCGTGTCGGAGCCGCCTTTGCGTCAGCGGTTTGCACCCGGAACCCAAAGAACGTCGTCCTTGCCACCATTATTGGCGACGCGCGCTGCGACGAAAAACCAGTCGCTGAGGCGGTTGAGGTATTTCACCGCGGCCTCGTTCACCGGTTCCATGTTCGAAAGCTCCACCGCCAGTCGTTCGGCCCGCCGCGACACGGTGCGGCAGACATGCAGCTGGGCTGCCAGCCGCGAGCCGCCGGGCAGGATGAAACTGCGCAGCGGTTGCAGGTCGGTGTTCATCGCGTCGATTTCCGACTCCAGCCGTTCAACCTGGCTTTGGATCATGCGCAGAGGCGGGTATTCAGCCTCGGCATCCTTGTCCATGTCCGGGCGGCACAGGTCGGCGCCCAGATCGAACAGGTCGTTCTGAATGCGCGACAGGGCGGCGTCGATGTCGCCTGCGGCCTCAAGCCGGGCAACGCCGACAAAGGCATTCAACTCGTCCACCGTGCCATAGGCGGCAACGCGGCCCGAGTATTTCGCGACCCGTTCGCCGTTGCCAAGGGCAGTTTTGCCGCCGTCGCCGGTGCGGGTGTAGATCTTGTTCAGGACGACCATCGGTTATCCCCCCTGTCCGCGCAGATAGACGAAGAGCACGATCAGAACCACCGCGATGAACTGGAACAGGATGCGCAGGCGCATCATCTTGTTGGATCGCATGGCGGCGTCGGCGCCGCTTTTGCCGAAATTGGCGATACCAAGGATCAGAACGACGACCACGGCCGCCATCGCCAAAAGCAAGATCACCATGAGAAGGTCCATGAAGCCCCCTTGCGCGTTTGAGGTTGCGTTCGGCCTGATCTAGCCGGGTTGGGCCAAAAAGCGAACCGGTAATTTCGCTTCAGACGCGGGAGAGAATGCGATCGACCGCCCCGGTCGGCAGCACCCGGCGCAGATATCCGGCGATATATGTTGGCGTGGTCACGTAGTAACGGGCGCGGGGATATTTCGCGCTGACTGCGTGGGCCAGTTTTTCTGTGACGGCCGAGGCGGGGAGTTCGAAACGGTCAGGCCCTTTCCCTTCGTAAAGCCTTTTGAGTAGTGAGTTTTCGTATTTGTCGCGCAGGGCGGAGTTTTCCCAGTCGATGAAGCGTTCGAAGACGGGGATCGCTTTCTCGCGCAGTTTCGACGTGATCGGGCCGGGTTCGATCAGGATCACCTTGATGCCGGTGTCGCGCAATTCCAGCCGCAGCGTGTCGCTGAGCCCCTCGACCGCGTATTTGGTGGCGACATAGGCGCCGCGCCACGGGAAGGCGACGAGGCCCAGCACCGAGGAGTTCTGAACGATTCGCCCGTGCCCCTGCGCCCGCATGACCGGGATCACCTGCCGGGTCAGCTCGTGCCAGCCAAAAACGTTGGTCTCGAATATGTGGCGCAGACCGTCCAGCGGGACGTCCTCGACCGCGCCGGGCAGGCCGTGTGCGCCGTTGTTGAACAGCGCGTCCAGCGTGCCGCTGGTGGCGTCGAGCACCTCAAGCAGCCCGGTACGGATGCTGTCGGCGTCGGTGTAGTCGATTCGCGGGCTGTCGAAGCCCTGCGCCCGCAGGCGGTCGCAATCCCGCTGTTGCCGGCACGATGCGAAGACCCGCCAGCCCCTTGCGCGCATGCCGTGCGCCGCGTCCAGACCGATACCAGAGGAGCAACCCGTGATGAGAATGGATTTCTGCATGGCAATCCCAACGATGAACTTCGCCAATAGCTATTGCGAGGTTCCCTGCGGGGCAATGCCGCCTGACGTCAGTTTGACTTTTTGCTGATCAGTGAGGTGGAAATCCAGCCCATATGTTGCTCGGGCAACACGCGCAGGCGCAGCCAGCCGGTTCCCGAATCGTCGAGCACTTCGACCTGGTGTCCGATCGTGAGGCGCGAGATCACGGGATAGATGGTGCCCGGACCGCTGCGCATGTTCACGCGCGCGCCGGTGATTTCGCGAATGTCTCGGGAAGGTTCCGCCGGTTCGGCGGGCTGAACTATCTCAGGCTCGGATGGGGCCACGTCCTGACGCATTCCGGTCGCGCCCTCCTGCAGCGAGGCGAGGGTGATGGGGGCGTCTTGTGTCTGGAACAGGGAGCCATTCGCATTTACCCCGAACGAGGCCTGCGACAGCAGTGCGCGGGATTCTTCGGCCGAGAGCGTGATTTCCGTGTCCTGTGGGGCCTGAACGGTCTTGACCTGACCCAGCGCCGCCTTGGTGACCAGCTCCTCGGCGTTGATCGGGAAGACCAGCGATTTTGGTTCTGCAGGCCGCGCCGTGGCAACGCGTTCGGGTTCCGGGGCGCGTACGCCGCGCGGTTCGAAATCAGCGCCGCCGCTCATTTCATAAAAGGCCCAGCCCAGAAAGGCGAAAGTCAGAACAATCAGGCGCGTCATGGCGCATCCCCCAGGAAATCGTTAAAGCAAAAATTTGCAGTGAGTCTATGGATGAAAGCCTAGCATAAATTCACCCCTGAGTCGAAAAACGGGGAAAATCCGCCGGTTACCTCCCCCTTGTTGCAAAAGACCGACTTGTCCCCAGCAAAATGCGCTCTGCTTGCTTTACCAGCGTGTCTTTGCGTCGTATCACATCATCTATGAACGATATCGTTGACGACCCCAATATGGAGACCCCCGAAGGCGGGTCAGAGGTGGCAGAACCGCTGCGCCGCGCGATTGGCGAGCGCTATCTGACTTATGCGCTGTCCACCATCATGCACCGGGCTCTGCCCGATGCGCGGGACGGGTTGAAGCCGGTTCACCGACGAATCCTCTATGCGATGAGAGAGTTGCGACTCAGCGCAACCGGAGGTTTCCGAAAGTCTGCCAAGATTTCAGGCGACGTGATGGGCAACTATCACCCGCACGGCGATGCCGCGATCTATGACGCGATGGCGCGTCTGGCGCAGGATTTCAACGTCCGCTATCCGCTGGTCGACGGGCAGGGGAATTTCGGCAATATCGACGGCGATAACCCGGCAGCCTCGCGCTATACCGAGGCGCGGATGACCATCGTGGCCGAAGCGCTGCTGGAAGGGTTGAACGAGGACGCTGTCGATTTCCGCGACAACTATGATGGCACTCTGACCGAACCTGTTGTGCTGCCCGCACAGTTCCCCAACCTGCTTGCCAACGGCGCCAGCGGTATCGCGGTGGGGATGGCGACGAATATCCCGCCGCACAACATCGCGGAGCTGTGTGATGCCTGTCTGCATCTGATCAAGACACCGGACGCGCGCGACGACACATTGTTGAACTATGTGCCGGGGCCGGATTTTCCGACGGGTGGTGTCATTGTCGAGCCGGCCGAGAATATCGCGCAGGCCTATCGCACCGGGCGCGGTTCGTTCCGGTTGCGCTGCAAATATGAAGTCGAGGATCTGGGCCGGGGTCAGTGGCAGATCATCGTCACCGAGATTCCCTATCAGGTTCAGAAATCCAAGCTGATCGAAAAGATCGCGGAACTGATCCAGACCAAGAAAATCCCGATCCTCGCCGATGTGCGCGATGAATCCGCCGACGATATTCGCCTGATCCTCGAGCCACGCTCCAAGAACGTGGACCCCGAGGTGCTGATGGGCATGCTCTATCGCAACTCGGATCTTGAGGTGCGGTTCAGCCTGAACATGAACGTGCTGATCGACGGCGTGACGCCCAAGGTCTGCTCGATGAAGGAGGTGCTGCGGGCCTTCCTTGATCACCGGCAAGAGGTGTTGCTGCGCCGGTCGCGCCACCGTATGGCCAAGATCGACCACCGGCTGGAAGTATTGGAGGGCTTTATCGTTGCCTTCCTCAACCTTGACCGGGTGATCGATATCATCCGTTACGACGACGACCCCAAGGCCGCGCTGATGCGCGAGAACTGGGGCGTTGATCACGTCCGCGCCACCAGCGAGGCCGACTATATCGCTCCGGCGCGGGGCGAGGGCGAGTTGTCGGAGGTGCAGGCCGAGGCGATCCTCAACATGCGCCTGCGCAGCCTGCGCCGCCTGGAAGAGATGGAGCTGGTGCGCGAGCGGGATGCGTTGATGGAGGAGCGCGCCGGGCTTGAGGACCTGCTGGCCGACGAAGGCCTGCAATGGGCCAGTATTGCCGAACAGTTGAAAGAGACGAAAAAGACCTTTGGCAAGGAGTATGAAGGCGGTGCGCGCCGCACGCGGTTCGCCGAGGCTGGCGAGGTCGAAGAAGTGCCGCTGGAGGCGATGATCGACCGCGAACCGATCACGGTCGTCTGTTCCCAGATGGGCTGGATCCGCGCGATGACCGGCCATATCGACCTGACCCGCGAATTGAAGTTCAAGGATGGCGACGGCCCGCGTTTCATCTTTCACGCGGAAACCACCGACCGGCTGCTGGTGTTCGCCTCGAACGGGCGGTTCTACACCCTCAGCGCCGCCAATCTGCCCGGTGGGCGCGGCATGGGCGAGCCGCTGCGCCTGATGGTGGACCTGCCGAACGAGGCGCAGATCGTCGATATCCTGATCCACAAGCCGGGGCGCAAGCTGTTGGTGGCCTCGGATGCGGGCAACGGTTTCATGGTGCCCGAAGAGGACGTGGTGGCGCAGACGCGCGCGGGCAAGCAGGTGCTGAACGTCAAGGACGACGAACGGGCGTTGATCTGCAAGCCGGTCGAAGGTGATCACGTGGCGGTGGTGTCGCAGAATGGCAAGTTCCTGGTCTTCCCGATCGGCGACCTGCCCGAGATGACGCGCGGCAAGGGCGTGCGGCTGCAGAAATACAACATGGCGCGGGGTCGTCAGGGGACGCTGGAGCTGGATGGCGGGCTGAGCGACCTGACCACGTTCAACTGGGCCGATGGGTTGAAATGGTCGATGGGCGGGGACAAGACGCGGCACGAGCCGGACCTTGGTCAATGGCTGTCGAAACGTGCCGGTGTCGGCAAGAAACCGCCCTATGGCTTCCCGCGTGATTACAAGTTTTCCTGATCCGATGGCCGGAAGTTGCGATATCGGGCCGATACGGCTTGGCATGGGCGGCATGGGTGCGATACATCGGTTGAAACCGAGGCTTATCGAGAAGACGCAATGATCCGCATCCTGACCGTTGTCGCAGGCCTGACCCTGCTTGGCGCCTGTACCGAAACGCTGGTGGATGAAGCGCCCGAAGAGTTGGGCGAGTTCAAGTTGCGGGTCAACTATGCCTATGCGGACAAGGCGGTGCAGGGGCCGATCTCGCGCGATGCGACGCCCAAGGAATGGACCGATGCGATCCAGAAGGCGGTCGATATCCGGTTGGGCCGATACGAAGGGTCGCAGGAATACGATATCGGCATCAGCCTCGAAGGGTACATGCTGGCGCCGCCGGGCGTGCCGGTGATCTATAACCCCAAGAGCACGGCCATCGTTCTGGTGAATGTCTATGACGTCGGCAAGAAGGAATATCTGGCCAAGGCGCACCAGATGCAGGTTCTCGAAGATACCACCAGCGAAAGCGCTCTGGTGGGATCGGGCAATGCCCGCACCAAGGAAGAGCAGATGAACGGGCTGGCTCTGAAAGTGGCTGACCGGGTGGAAGAGTGGTTCGCCGACGAGCACCGCAAGAACGGCTGGTTCGACAAGCGTCCCGAACCAGTCGATGGCGAGGCGGTCGCCGAGGCGGAATAAAACGGGGCATTTGCCCGCCTTTCTTGCAGGATGCGCTTGATTTTCCCCTTTGAACCAAATATTCCGCGCGCGCAGAGGAAACCGGGACCAAGGGTCCCCCAAACCACAAAAGGGCGCCTGAGGAATGGCAAAGGAAAAGTTTGAGCGTAACAAACCGCACGTCAACATCGGCACGATCGGCCACGTTGACCACGGCAAGACGACGCTGACGGCGGCGATCACCAAGTATTTCGG
>NZ_JBXWSF010000101.1:0-12392 GCF_059613285.1 Ruegeria sp. BHSB058
GAAGATCTGCTGAGCGACATTGCCCTGAGACAACGCCGGCAGCGATTGGTAAAAGTCATACGACGCGGCGCCCGGAGGCGCATAATTTCGCAGCCATTCATCCCATTTGCGGATCGCATAGACTGCGGCCGGGCCGTTGGCTGCACCACCGCGCGACACGCTAGCGCCAACAGGATTGCAGGTACCCGCTTCCATTCGGATGCCCCATTCGTCGACCGGAATGCCGTTGGGCTCGCCTTTGTCCCCAGCGCCCGCCATTGACAGCCACGCATCGGTCATGCGCCAACCGAGGTCAGGTGCACGCTTGCCGTAATCCATGTGGCCATAGATCGTGACACCATCAACCTCCTTCACGTCATTGGTGAAGAATTCAGCAATGTCCTCGTAGGCCGACCAGTTGACCGGAACGCCCAAGTCATAGCCATACTTTTCTTTGAAAGCAGCCTTCAGGTCTTCGCGGTCGAACCAGTCTTTGCGGAACCAATACAGGTTCGCGAACTGTTGGTCAGGCAACTGATACAAATTGCCATCCGGGCCGGTGGTAAACTGGATTCCCATAAAGTCATCCAGATCCAGCGTCGGCGATGTCGTTGCGGCCCAATCGCCGCCCATCATTTCGGTAAGATTGTAGGCCAGTTGCAGGCGCGAGTGGGTGCCGATCAAGTCACTGTCGTTGACATAGCCGTCATAAAGGTTCCTGCCGGTCTGCATTTGGGTCTGAACAGCCTGAACGACTTCGCCTTCACCAAGAATCTGGTGATTGACCTTGATGCCGGTAATCTCTTCGAACGCCTTGGTCAGCACTTCCGCTTCATATGAATGGGTTGGAATGCCCTCGGAAAGGACGTTGATTTCCATCCCGGAATAGGGGCCTGAGGCGTCGATGAACCACTTCATCTCGGCCATTTGTTCATCTTTTGACAAGGTCGATGGTTGGAACTCGTCGTCGATCCAGCGTGTTGCCGCGGCTTCGTCAGCCATAGCATAGCCGTGTCCCGCAATGACGGCGGCAACCGCCACTGCGGAAAGCAGATGTTTCCTCATCTGTCTCCTCCCAGTGTTATGTTTTTTCCAGCCGAGGCCGGATGACTAGTAGCATTTGCGATTGCCCTGCATTTTGTCAAACTAATTTTTTAGTAAGTGATGTTGAATAGCCTCCTCTGACTGGCCAAGTTATTGTTTGGTGCATCCCTGACCGTTGATCCGTCGGCATGATGGTTTCGGTATTGTTTACGCAGCCAATGGCTTGCCGAAATGCGAGGATTCCATGGGGTCGATTGGACCGTTGAGTTCCGCCATAGTCACTCCTCGCGCAATTCCGCCTCATTTCCGACGTCAAAAATTCTCAATCACGCCAAACAAACACCGTGTTGAGCGCGATGCTCGTAGTTAGGAGTAAACGAGTCTGTCCTTCCATTCGGGGCAAATGTGCCAGTATCCACTCCACTCCTTAGTAAAGGGTATCTGTCGTGAGCGAGCAGTTGAACCGTATGGCCGCAGAGGAAGAGGCAGTTTTCCTGGCGCGTGAAAGTTTCATCTCGGAATTGAAGGCATTGAACAGACGGTATCCAAGAACGGGATTTGGTATATCGCTTTGCACCCATTCAGGTGAAAAATACTTGCTGGCAAACTCCAGTATGCCGTTGCCCGGAAAAAAATCCCAAGGCTTCCCGACGGGCCAACGTGTTGCTAGTCTTGAAAACGGGTCACGCTTCCGCTCGATCGAAGTGCTGGCCGATTCTGAAGCAGTGGCAACATTCAACCCGAAGACCGAAGCCGATATGTTAAGTGATGTGTTAGACCTGATTGCACGGATCGAAGCGCCGGCCAACCTTTTTGCTGGGCGTATTGGCGCGCAGAAAGACTCGGGGAATGTAGTGAGGGGAATTGGAGGGTAAAAATGGCGCGCAACGACCATCTGCTATCTGTCGGCAATGAGGCGTTAACGCCGATGAAATCGGCAATGACAGCTCTGACGACGCAGATAGACCAGTTGACCGAGGTAGCTGATGCGCGCTCGTCGGCCCGGTTGGCTACGCTCAAAGGTCGGATGGAAAACTTTGTAGCAAGTGTCACATTTGTCGGTCAGGTAAAAGCGGGTAAGTCGACTGTCGTTAACATCTTGACGGGACGGCCCGGTTTGCTGCCCTCGGATGTGAACCCCTGGACATCGGTCGTCACGACGCTGAATATCAACACCATGCCCCCGGGCAGCACCAAGGCGAAATTCACTTTCTTCGATCAGGAAGAGTGGGACAATCTTATGGTTGGCGGTGGCCGATTGGGTGAGTTGGCCAACCGTGCCGGTGCAGATGACGAAATGGAAGACATCCGCCGCCAGATCGCTGAAATGAAGGCCAAGTCCGAAGAACGGTTGGGCAAACATTTCGACCTGATTCTGGGTCAGCACCACCAATATGACTATTTCGACGAGGAATTGGTTCAGCGCTATGTATGCCTTGGTGACGAGGACGATCCGGATATCAACCCAAACACTGGCCGTTTCGCGGACGTAACCAAAGCAGCAGAGTTGTACCTTGATCTGCCACAATATCCGATATCTCTAAAGTTATGCGATACGCCCGGCGTTAACGATACGTTCATGGTACGCGAACAGATTACGCTGCGCAGTCTGCGCGGCTCTGAGGTGTGTGTTGTGGTATTGGCTGCCAGCCAGGCGCTGACAACGATGGATGTGGCATTGATGCGGATCATCTCGCAATTCGAGAACCGCCAGATCATCCTGTTTATCAACCGGATTGATGAACTGGCCGACCCTGTTAATCAGGTTCCCGAAATCCGCGAGCGTATCAACCAGACACTTAAACAGAACAATATCAGCGAAGAAACCAGCGTCGTGTTCGGCAGCGCTATTTGGGCCGAGGCGGCGTTGACCGGAAATGCTGACCTGTTGACGGAAGAGTCCCACAGATCGCTGAACACGCTGTATTTGGCCGCCGGATTCGATCCGGCCAGTGCATCACTGGACAAAATCTGGGCGCTGTCGGGTCTTCCAGACTTACTACTGGCCATCAACGAACGGATCGCCGAAGGAGCGGGTGCGCGCCTTATTGATCGGGTGCGCCATCGTGCTCGCAATATTGCCAGTCAGATTCGTGCAACATCCGTTGCTAAGAACATGTCGGGCGCCGAAGAGGGCATCGTTCGCGATCTGGATGGGTTGTCGCCGGATGAAGCTGTTTCCAAGGTTCTTTCCGAATACGAAGAAAAGGCTTCTGTACTGACAGCTGGGATGCGCCAGAAGGTAATGCAACGCCTCGCCGCGGCGGAAGAGAATTTTGTCAAACGCGCCACCGACTCGTTGATTGCTCATCTGGAAGAGAATGGCGAACAGGGTACATGGCAATATGACCCAGCAGGTTTGCGTACCTTGCAAAAAGCTGCCTATTTCAGCTTTGCCCGCAACATGCGCAAAGAAGTTGGTGCGCTTTATGGTGACGCGGCCAAGGATTTCGAGGCGGTCTATCACAAGCTGTTGGGAAACCATTTGGGTGAGTTCAGCATTGAGGCTCCGATTGTTCCTCGCGTTCCACCCCCGCTTGCTATTGGGCGCACGATTGCGCTTGATCTGCAAAGCACGTGGTGGCGCCGTTGGTGGCAACGGCGCAAAGGGTTCGAAGCGTACGCAGCGGACTATACGCGCCTGATCGCTGCCGAAGCCCAATCGATTACCAAGGATATCGAAGAAAACCAGATTGCTTCGGTGTTGGAAAATGTCCGCGCGAACTTGGACGAGTTTATGCGCGAGCAAAAAGAAACCCTTTTGGACATCTCGCAGTCTGGGGACCAGAATCCTGATCGGCGAGCCGCATTGGCCGCTGGTTTCCAACCGGAGAGATCCCGGGATGAGATCCTAGGAGATATCCTGAAAGATCTAAGCAACGAAGCAGCGTAAGAAGAAATATGGCTAAAGAAAACAATATCCGCTTCGTCACGCCCCTAAAGCGGAAACGTATCGAGCGATGGGCCCGCCGCAAGCCGGTGTTTGCCTTGATGGGCGAATTCAGCGCTGGGAAATCGACGCTGTTAAATTTTCTCGTACGAAAGAACACATTGCCGACGCAAGTTACGGCCACTCAGTTGCCTCCGGTTTGGTTTTCTTGGGGAAACAAACCTGCATATGTCGTTTGTCACGACGGCAGCAAATACGAGATTGAGCTTGATCAACTGGATCAGGTTGGCATGGATGATGCGCAATTTATCCGGATCTTTCTGAAGGCGGACATTCTCGAGGCCGTCGATCTGATCGATACACCGGGCATTTCTGACCCCAAGATCTCGGCAGACGTGTGGGAACGTGCCGTAGGGCAAGCGAATGGTGTGATCTGGTGCACTCATTCCACCCAAGCCTGGCGTGAAACCGAACGTGCTACCTGGGTTTCTTTGCCAGAGCGTTTGCATCACAATTCGCTTTTGCTGGTCACGCGGGCGGATGCTTTGGATGCAAAAGATCGTCAAAAGGTTTTGCGCCGGGTAAATCGCGAAGCCGGACACCTTTTCAATCGTACGATTCTGTTTTCTGCCAAGGACGCGATCATTGCTCGCGATCACACAGGCGATTCCGATCTTTGGGTCCGAAGTGGCGGCGGAAAAATGATCGACAGTTTTCTGGAGATCACCGAGAGCATTATGAACACCCGGGCGGAGATATTGACAAGGTATCAGGTGAATCGGAGCCTAGTAAGCACGACAGAGCCTAAGCACAACTCATTCGCGCAGGTGATGCCTGTCCGTCCGGCGCGCATACAGCGACGCGTTGACGACGACCAGCCAGAAACGAGTCGCTCGCGGATCGGTGCTGAAGAAGCCGACAGAATGCGCGAACAGGTTGCGACCCGCGAAATCACAGCCGGTTCCGAATCCGTGCCACCAGAGGATGAACTGCGCTCGGTATTCCGGTTGCAAACAAGTACGTTGTTGAACACCAGCAATGGGCCGAGTCCCGACGAGTCTGAGCGGCATCCGTTCAGACTTCTGAAAGAAAATGCGGTGTCGAACGATTACATCGAAAGCGGTATCGCGGATACCGACGATGCGATCGAATTGGAAACCTCGGTTGAGTTCGCTTTGGCGGATGAAAGTCGCGAAGACACACTTGGCGTCGAAGATGACGCTTTTGTAGTATTCAAGATCGACGGTTCAGATGAGGCGCCATCGGATTATCAAACACAACATGAGTTCGAGGCGCAAGCCACTGAACAACCTCGACCGAGCGGTGCCGAACTGGACAATGCCAGCGCCAAGGAAATTGATAGACCCGGGTCAGATGTCGTTTCATCGATTACCGCATTGATGGCAACGAGCGAGCGCGAGGAAGAGTATGAAGCTCCCTTGGGCGACACTGACCTGTTGGGCGAAGAGCAGCAGGCGAACATATTCGCGTTGTCGGATGCCTCTTCGGCGCCTGATTTCAAAGAAGATGAAGCCGAAGGATCTCCACAGGAAACGGCATTCGAAGTCCCGGAGGGCGTACCTCTAAACGCTGCAAGCATGTGGCGCGAAATCGTCGAATCTGAAGAACTGCCGGAGGATGCTGAAGAACTGTTGGGTGTATTTCAATCGTTCCTGGCAGAGTTTGACCAAATTGCCGCCGAGCATAGTGCCCGCCAGGTTGAGGACGCACTACACGCCATTCCAGGCGTTCGAAAGAAGCAGGGGTCGGAATGGCTCGTTCTGTGACGCCGATTGATTGGAAAAAGCATGTCGCTTGACGCCGCACTCCAATCTGCAATGGAAACGATACCCGAGTGTTTTGCAGCCGGGTACTTTGACATGGCAACCGGAATGTTGCTTGCCCTGAAAGCGGAAGCTGCGGACGGCGAGGAAATTATGGAAACACTTGCACTTGCAGTTGCTAGCCTGTTTCAAGGGAAAGGCATACAAGCATTCGGCGAAATCATTCGGGCGGCGGAAGCTGATGAAGAGGGTGGATGTGGTTTCGGAGAGATTGCCGTCTTTTCAGAGGATCGCTTGCATGTATTTATGCGCACTAAGGAGTATCCTGAACAGGTTGTGTGTTACATCTGCGGAGGCAGTGCCAACGTTGGGTTGGCACTTACCAAATCACACATGAGTCTTGGCGCAGTGGCGGAGGCCGTTTAGAGCAGGGCTTGGGGGGAACAACCGTGATCGACACGGAAATTATCGATATGCTCGGCAAATTGGGCCGCAACGCAAAACCGCGATTGTCGCCTGTCACACAAATAGTTGGGGCATCTGCGGAAGATCGCCGAACAGCACTTCTGCGGGCGATTCGCGCAACAGTTTTGCCCCGTCGCCTGGAAGTAACTGCAGGCGATGGAAGTCATCTAGTGATCGAAGTCAGCAGTTCCCGAGTCACGGACGTTCTGGACGCAAACGTGGGTGATTTGCCGGATTTCGATAATGATCCGCGCGGGGGTGTAACCGACAAGGTAGCACGACTGATCACGGCGATCAGTGCTTCGTCTGGCCCACTAAATCTGATTTCGTTGAACCCCGACAAGACTCCAGACGCTGACGATGTCGGGATCACGATGTCTGAGATTGAGAAAGCCTGTGCAAATCTCGGTCCATCAATCGATAAAGCCTCGCTGGAAACGGTGCCTGTGGAAACGACCAAAAGTGAAAGCGTTTCTGATAAAATCTCATACGACGGGGCACTGGCCGAAAAATTCTTTGAAAAGTCAGAGCAGTTTTCGTTCGGGCAGTTGTTGATTGGGGATGGTGATCTTTCCATGTCCTTTGCCGCCGGTGAGTGCGCGCAGGGCGGATCAATGTGTCCGGACGAAAAAACGCTAAAGAGGCTTTCGGATGATTTGACGGCGTGGGATGCAGATAGTGGTTTCGCAAATTCAGGCCCACAGCTCATCGTGTTGCGCCCGACAGGCGGCAAGGGGAATGGTATTGCTGTCTTACGCGATGGTTCGTCTACGGTGGTTTCGGTTCACGAAGCTCGTAAGCTTGGATCTGTAGTAAACCTCTGGAAGTCTCTAATGCGGGAACGCGAGTAAATTCTGTTCCGGTCGTAACTTCTTGTTTTTTGTTGCTTATCGGTGTGAAAGTTACCCCCATGAGTTCGTAGGGTATTGAAATGAGTGAGACCAGTCGCCGGGAGTTGATCCGGATCGCTGAAGAAATGAACGAAACGGCGAATGACGAAACCCGTCTGTTCATTTCCCGGATCATACGCGATTTGACCGAGCTGAAGCCCGGAGTTGCCTTTGTCGGTCAGATAAAGGCCGGTAAGTCTCGTCTTATCAACGGTTTCACTGGCCACGCAGAGTTTTTACCGTCGGACGTGAATCCATGGACGACTGTGATAACCGATATGCATTTTGGTCACCCATCGGGTCGCGTAAAGGGGGCAGAGTTTCACTTTTTCGACAACCATCAATGGAACGCTTTGATCGCCGAAGGCGAAGAACTGCGCAACATGTTCCCGGACGAGGAGGACAGCTACAAGCGCGAAATGATCGAAGAGCAGGTCGAGGCGATGAAAAATCGCGCACGGCTCAGGCTTGGCGATAGCTTTGAAAAGCTGATGGGTCAGACCCATGATCTGGAGGCGTTAGATTCGACCGACCTTGCCCGGTATGTTTGTGCCGGCGACGACCCCACGGACACCGAAAGAAGCGAACCGAGATCGGATCGTGGGCTTTATAGCGATATAACCCGTAAGGCAGAAGTTTTTTTCGAACTTGGCCATTTTCCTTTTCCGCTGACCGTGACCGACACGCCAGGAGTCAATGACCCGCTTCTGATCCGCGAGGAAATCTCGCGTCAATACCTTAAGGAAGCTGATTTTTTTGTGGTGGTTCTGTCTGCGCATCAAGCGTTGTCCAGGGCAGACCTGAAACTGTTTCGTCTGATGCAGGCCTTGGAGCTTGGCCAGATCGTTGTTTTCATTAATCGTGTGGACGAGTTGAACGGTGGTGCTGACGATGCCGCCAAAGTGCGCTTAGATGTCGAGGAAGGGCTGGAAAGGGCGCTGGGCAATTCGAACATCGACGTTTTGATGGGAAGCGCGCAATGGGCGCATTTCGCCTTGACCGGGGATGAAACAAGCATCAACCACGATAAGGTTCTTGCGTGGCTGCGGGCGCATCCCAAGCAGATGCAAAAGTACCTTGATGGCGTCAGGGACATGAAACAAGGCGCTGGCCCTGTCAGCCGCGAAGCGGTGTTGCGTTTGGCCGCTATGATTGCATCGGGCCTGCCGGATTTGCGCAAGCATGTCACAAAATCTTTGGCCGATGGGCCTTGCGGCGAGCAGCTTCAGATGTCGTGGCAACATCTCAATGGGTTCGCGAAAGGTGATCTGGAGAGAAGCGCAGCCCGAATTCGGGCGTCACAGAATGAGGTTGAGCCAGACGAAATTTGGCACGAGGCGAACAAAGACATCCTTGGTTCCCTTCGCGAGACGGTGGCACAGAAAACAGCCGAAATCGCCCGCGACATGGATGATGTGTTCTCAAATCTGCGGGGTGTCATGGATGACACGGTCGCCGAGATGGTGGCCTCGGTCGTTCGTGGCCCGAACGGTTCATCACCTCTTCTTGCCAAAGGAGGTGCGACGGAACTGGATTTCTCTGGCCTCCGCGAGCGGATGAGGGAACTGGTGCAGAACGCAACTCAAGTCGTTCGCCAGCGCATGTTGAGCGAGCTTTATACAATCGACATGCAAAGCAACGCGGCGCTCAGAGGTCTTCCTGGCTGGAAAGACGGCTCGGAAAGCCGGATGAATACAAGCGCTGTTCGGTGGTTCCGCCCCAATACCACGGCCTTGACGCGAGGCATTACTGTCGAATTACGTGTCAGCTGGTTGTCGCGTTTGATTTCCAAAAACAGTGTCGTGTCTCGTGCGGAAAAAATGATTACGCAGGAATTTGAACTCATCGGTGATGATCTGATTGATACTGCACGTATCGACTTGTTGGAGCGCCTGGACACTGTCCTGACACACCATCTTGCGTTGCTGGCCGGACACCTTGAAAATAGGGATGCCACCGGTGAGGCCAGTGCGAAAGTGAATGCTCAAACCGCATTTGACCAGGCGCGCCGAATTGCGGATGAACTGGATGCGGTGTTTGCCCCGACGCGGGCTGATAGACGAAAGGCGGAGGCAGCAGAGTGATCGAATTTCCCGGAACCGAACAAATTGTCCGGCAACTGGAACGTTTCTTGTCAGCGACCAGAAACGAGCCGCCAACGCCCCATTTGCAAAAGTTGCGCGAGCGCGCAGCGGCTCATGTGGAGCGGCTGTCAAACGCGGTCGCGATTGGATTCGCCGGAGAATTCGGTGCGGGCAAATCCAGCCTTGCGAACATGCTTGCCGGCGCTGATATTCTGCCAACCGGGCCGCACCACCTGCAACTACCTCTGGTCATCGTGGCTTACGCCGATGAACCTGAAACGACGGTCGGCTGGTGGGACAAGCCGCATAAAACCTATGCAGGGATTGCTCTTGAAAAAGCGGCAGCCGACAAGCCCGACTTCATCTCGGTCGGATTGAATTCGCCGGCCATGCGCGAAATATCCTTGTTCGACTTGCCTGGTTCAGGCGCCTTGGATGAAAGCTATAAACAGACCCTCGATCTGCTGAAATTTGTCGACTGCGCAATCTGGTGCAGCAACGGTGCAAATGCATGGCGCGAAACCGAGCGGCATCTGTGGTCGCAGGTTCCCAAGGAGCTTAGGGACAACAGTTTGCTGGCGGTGACACATTCGGATCTGCAACCTGTCCAAGATGCACTCGACCGGGTCCTCGGGCGCTTGCGGAAGGAAACCGCTGGACTATTCCAGAGTGTCGTTCCGATCGGTACTCCCGTAGCAGTCAAGGCGATGTCAAAGGAGCCCGAACCCGATTTCGCACTGTGGGAAGCGTGCGGCGGACAAGCCTTGGCCGAAGCCATTCTAGGGATCGCGTCGGTGCGCCGTCAGAAAGATATTGATGTGGCGAGCGCCGATCTTCAAGACGTGTTTTTACCGGAACTGGAAAAAAGCGTGGTCAAAGCCGAAGGTAAAATCTCGGACATTTTACCCGATGGTTCGTCCGGAGAGGCGTTGCAGGATTACCTGACCGCGGCACTTCCAACGCTATCGAACACCATTCTTGAAGAGTGGCTGGCCGCGATTACCTTGATCTATGAAGATCTGCAGGAAAGCTCTGATATGGATCCGGCGACATTCCTTCAAAGCTGTCAGGAACTGGTAGAGGATTTTGCAGAACGGCTGGAAGGCGGAGGCGAGCTTGATCCGACGGCCGATTGGGTGCCCGCCGAATTCGAGCGGGCGATGGATCTGCTGTTGCTATTACAATTTGAAAGTGGGAAAGCGCCCTTGCGAGACGCGGTGAACATTCTGGCACAGCTGGGCGACAACTTGGCATGGGCAGGCAGTTCAGTTTCCGATGCCTCGAAAAAAACAGGTACCTAATCTGAGTAATCACCGGTTGCGCGGACGGTGGTTGATTCGCTTTGGGCTCGTTGAGCCTTCAGTGCGAAGATTTACTGTTTTATCCGACGATTTTTTCCGTATTATCGACTCTTTTTAGCGCTGCAGGCTTCAGTATTTCGCCGTATTATGTTTAGCATCCACTACGGCTTGATGTATTGCGGTTTCGCTTCATACGTAGGTCATCGCGCGGCCCAATTTTAGTCGTATTTGAAAAGTTTAACCATTTTAGGCCCTGTGGCTGTTTCTGGTGATGAGTTTGGCGGCCTTTGAGCCCTGTTTAATAAGTAATGTTGCGCCGCAGAATCGGAAAGCACGGGCAGGAAGAAATGAGCCAGAATCAGGCAGTCGGACACGATCACGACGATGACACACATATCGAGGTGCTACGACCGGGGGCCCGCCTTCTTCGTGGCCAGTACGAGATTCTCAGCTTTCTCAACAATGGCGGATTCGGGATCACCTATCTGGCACGTGACAGCCTGGAACGGGATGTTGTTATCAAAGAGTGCTTTCCTGGTGCCTTGTGCCGTCGCAACGGCGACAAGGTCGAGGCCGCTGATCCGTCCTATCGCGAGGATCTTCATGCAATCATCGACCTATTCATTCAGGAGGCGCGGAATCACGCGCGACTGGTGCACCCAAATATCGTGAATGTGCATCAGGTCTTCGAGGATAACCAGACCGCCTATATCGCGATGGATTTGATCAAGGGTGGTGATCTGCTGGAATACATGCAGGATCACAAGAACAATGCTACCCCAGATTTTGTGGTGCAGGTCACCGAAAAAATGCTGTCGGCTGTGTCGTTCATCCATGAAAGCGGTATGTTGCACCGCGATATCTCTCCAGATAATATTCTGATCGACCAGAACGAACAGCCTGTTCTGATCGACTTCGGCGCGGCTCGGGAACGGGCGGCAAACCAGAATGCCGCGCTGCTGGCGCTGCGTGTCGTCAAGGATGGTTACTCGCCGCACGAATTCTATGTTCGCGGCTCCGAGCAAGGCCCAAGCAGCGATCTCTATGTGCTTGCGGCCACGTTGTATCACGCGATTAGCGGCGAACGTCCGATTGATGGGCAGACGCGTCTGAATGCATTCAACAACAGCCAACCTGATCCCTATGTACCTCTCGCCAGTCGGTTCGAGGATTATCCCGATGGTTTTTTGGAAGCCATTGACAAGGCAATGGAAATCCATGCAGCTGATCGAGTCCAAACCGCTTTGGAATGGCTCCGGATGTTCCGTGGGCCGGACGTTGCATTCGGCAACTTCACCTATCGCCCGGTGTCCATGATCGTTGCAGTTGATCGAGACGAAAAAGAACCTCTGAGCGAAGCCGAGAAGGAACGCATTCGCGCAGAGACCGAAAATGCAGAGGCGGTCGTGACGGCATTGCTGGCTGGAAACTCTGACATTGCGATCGGAGGAAATCCGGATGGCGCTAAACTACCAACCGAGCTTAAGCCGCAGGAAGAGACACAAGTCGCCGTTGACAAGGTAATTCGAAACGACTCGGGTAGTGGTGGCAAGGTACTAGGCCTTGTTGCTCTGGTGACCGTCGCGGTGGCTGCGGGGGGGTATTTCGCTCTTTCCGGAAGTAAAACAGAATTGGCCTCGCCCGCAACTTCAGAAGGTTCTCCGTCAATCGAAGCTGTTGCCGAACCGCAGGATGAGACAGTGGTGGGTACACAGGATATAGCCCAGACCGATGCAGCGTCAGAGGCTCATGATGAAGCGTCTTCCCAAGCTTTCGCGACTTCCGTTGGAAAGGGCAATGAATCAAGTGCGGTCACTGCGGACGCGTCGGATCCAGAGGCTTCACCGGAACCTGAAAACGCCGAAACTTCTATTGTTGCACCGGTACAAGACGAAGTTATTGAACCAAATACTCCACCGGCGGCAGCGGTTGATGAAGCCGAGTTGGCCGAAGCA
>NZ_JBXWSF010000102.1:0-11339 GCF_059613285.1 Ruegeria sp. BHSB058
CCGAACCGAGCCACCGCTCGCTCGAAAATCTTCTGGCAGGCCAACGCGGTCAGCGGCGTTTTCTCGGACGGCTTCCAGATCACCGGATTGCCACATACGATCGCCAACGCCGCGTTCCACGACCAGACCGCGACAGGAAAGTTAAATGCCGAAATCACACCAACGGGACCCGCCGGATGCCAGGTTTCCATCATCCGGTGACCAGGGCGTTCGCTGGCAATTGTCAGCCCATACAATTGGCGCGACAATCCTACCGCAAAATCGCAGATGTCGATCATCTCCTGTACTTCACCCAGACCTTCGGACGTGATCTTGCCTGCTTCCCAACTGACCAGCGCACCCAGGTCTTCCTTGGCGGCGCGCAGCTCTTCTCCCAAAAGTCGAATCAACTCACCCCGGCGAGGCGCAGGTACGGTTCGCCACGTTTTGAACGCAGCTTTTGCCCTGCCGATCACGGCACCCATCTCCGCCGCCGGCATCTCGTGCACTTCAGCCAGAAGGCTGCCGTCGATCGGAGACGTCACTTTCAGCGTTCCTCCGGTGAGCTCGGCGGTGCTTAGCCCCAGTTTCGAAAGAATGGTTTCTGCGGTCATGACAATGTCTTTCATTTCTCAGGCTGCCTTGTTCTGTTGCGTTGCGTCCCCCGCCCGATAGAGGCGGCCAAATTCGGTATTCATGAAGTCGGAAAGCAGCACTTGTTCTTGCCGGACAAAGCCCTGACCGAGCAACTCACCGGTGCGCATCAGGTCAACCACTCCCAACACACCCGAGGCGGTGGTGACTTGAATTGCGCTCCAGATTTGGCCATCGATCATCCGCGAGTAGGACTTGTTGATGTAGGACTTTTCGCGCAGCTGTCCGTCTATCGTGCCCTTGGCGGTACAATAGACCAGGACCACATCCTGATCAGTACGTGGGAGAGCGGACTCAAAAATTTCTTTCATCAGATCCCGCCTGCGCTCCAGCCCCAGATCGTTTAGAAGCAATTTGAGGATGTCACGATGCCCCGGATACCGGATCGAACGATAGGAAACGGAGCGCGCCTTACCGTCAAGCGTTTCCGGCAAGGTTCCAAGCCCTCCGGACGTGTTGAAGCACTCGTATTCGACACCATCAAGACCAAGCAGTTCATAGTCTTCCAGCGGCGCAGTCTTGACCCGCATTCCGTTCACAATGGCATCACAGGGATTGCAGTACTCGTTGATCAGCCCATCGGTAGACCAGGTCAGATTGTATTTGAGCGCATTGGTCGGATAGAGAGGCAAGGCTCCGACGCGCATATGCAGAGTGTCGATGCTATCGAACTCAGCTGCCAGGGCCGCCCCGGCGATTCCAACAAATCCGGGCGCCAATCCGCATTGCGGCATGAACGCGGTTTTACTGTCCACGGCCAGTTCCCGCACGGCGTTGGTGGCCGCTACATCTTCGGTCAAATCGAAATAATGCGCGCCCGCCTTTTTTGCGGCCTTGGCAATCACTTGCGTCAGGAAAAATGGCGCTGCCGAGATGACGGCGTTAAAGCCCTTGAGGCCTTCGGTCAAACCCACCTCGTCCCTGGCATCAATCTGTTTTGTGGCGACGCCCATCTTTTTCAGCATCGACAAGGCAACCAGATCGTGATCAGCCACGGTGACGGTGTAGTTGGGCGAGGTTTTGAGTAACGTCGCGATCATCTGGCCGATCTTTCCGGCCCCGACTACGCAAATATTCCAGCGCATGGCACATCTCCTTCTTTGTCAGAAAGTGTGACCTATTCGCTGTCCGATCTGTAGAGTGCGGATTGACGAAACGACTCATGATTTCGTCGTTATGACGTATATTCTGACGATATGTCAGCCTCGGTCAATTCGCCGTCCGAAGACGACGCTTGTATTGGTGCGAAGGACACCCGGAATTTCCGCAAGCTCGTCCACCAGAACATCCAGATCCTCGATCCTGGGAGCCTCGGCCGACAGAAGCAGATCGAATTCACCATTGATCGACAGGCACAACTTAACCTCAGGATAAGCCTCCAGCCGTTTGATGATCCTGGACGTCTCTTTTTGCTGAACCTCCAACAGAACCACGACCTGAACCGTGCTTTCGTCCTGCGGTTCGCGCAGAACCACGGAATATCCTGCGATCTCACCCCTCTTTTCCATTCGAGAGATGCGCTCGTGGACGGTCGTTCGGGCAACGCCCAGTTTGGCCGCAATCTTGGTAGTCGATTCCCTCGCGTTGTACTGCAGGGCAGAAATTATTCGGCGGTCCAGCTGATCCATTCAGGCTCCCACGGCGTCTTGTCGTTCAGAATTAGACAATCTCTATCCCTGGCCTCAAGGTTGTTTAGGATATCTTGGATGAAATTCATCGATTATCACAGCATGACTGTGCGGGGTCCCGCTCGCCAGATGAGGATGATCCGGTGGCAACTCGGGATGGTTATGCGGAATCGGCGCCATGCCGTTGCGTGGCCAAAGAGAAAAAGCCATTGTCACGCCAACCACAGATGCCAAAGTCAAAAACGTAGTGACAACGCTCAATCCATAAACGGTCATCAACCAGCCTGACAGCGGATAAAAGATCAGCCAACAGGCGTGAGAAAGAGTAAACTGTGCCGCAAAGACGGCGGGGCGGTCCACCGCATGAGCAGAGCGTGTGAGCAAACGACCTGATGGCGTGAGGGTCACCGAATACCCAAACCCTACAAATGCCCAAAGCAAGGAAAGAACAGGCAGGCTTAGCGGAGACAGCATGGACCAAACAGACGTTACTCCCATGGCCCCTGTTGCAATGGTTGCGCCCGTCAGCATGACGCCGCGGTCCTCTAAGCGATCCAGAACGCGGGGCAAAATCAGAGCTGCGACCATAGACCCGCCGCCAAACCCCGCCAGTGCAAGGGCGACTGCATTTTCCAGCATTCCTAAGCCAGATCTGACAATCACAACCGTATTCACGATTACCATCGAACTCAACGACGCAGCGACCCAATTCAAAGCCAGCAACCCCCGCAGCCTAGGGGTTTTCAGATAAATCCGAACACCTCGCGTGGTCCGGTCAAACATACCGCGGCGCACCGTCGGCTTCGGCATCGGCAGAACCACCGATACAACCAGCAAGGCGGATGAGACAAAGCCGATCCCCGTCCCCCAGAACAGATTGTCGAAGCTCACTAGCGTCAGCAATACGGCGGCTAGCATCGGGCTAACCAGACTTTCCATGTCAACCGCCAACCGCGACAACGACAGGGCGCGCGTATAATCGCGCTCATCCGTCAACACATCGGGAATAGTGGCTTGAAACGCCGGTGTGAATCCGGCCGAAGCGGATTGCAGAGCGAATATGAGGACATAAACCTGCCAGATTTCGGTGACGAAAGGCAGGCAGATCGCGACGGCGGCGCGCACCAGATCCAATGCCACAAGCATGCGTCGGCGATCGACTCGTTCAGCAAATGCCGCGGCAATCGGGGCAACCACGACATAGGCAATCATTTTGATGGTCAACGCCGTTCCCAGAACCAGGCCAGCTGCTTTTCCGGCAAGGTCATACGCCAGCAATCCCAACGCCACGCTGGCCAGACCGGTTCCGGTCAGCGCCACGATCTGAGCAGCAAACAGGTGACGATACACTCGATTCTTCAGGATATTCAGCACACCTGCCTCCAGACGAGAAAACCTCTGCACCATTCCTAGTCCCAGATTATGGCTCCGAAAACACAATTCGCGGGTGGGATTTTGGCGTGTCTTCTCTGGTCGCGTCGATTGTTCCGCACGAAGACTCCCGTGCTGCCCCAGTTGAGTTTGCTCAACAAACCGCCTATCTCGGGTCCAGTACGGCACAAAGGACTTTCGCGTGGCTAATCACCTTTACAAAAACGATCTTCCAGATGGTGTGGATTTGGGCCCAATCGTGGCCATCGACTGCGAAACCATGGGGTTGAATCCACACCGCGACCGGCTGTGCGTGATCCAGATGTCCGGTGGAGATGGCGACAGCCACATTGTTCAGATTGAAAAGGGTCAGACCGAAGCACCCAACCTTTGCGCCATACTGGAAGATCCCGATGTTCTCAAGCTGTTCCACTTCGGCCGCTTCGACATCGCCGCTATGTACCACGCTTTTGGCACGTTGGCGGCACCTGTCTATTGCACCAAGATTGCCAGCCGCCTAGTCCGGACCTACACTGACCGCCACGGCCTCAAGAACTTGTGCCAAGAACTGATCGGCGTAGATATTTCGAAACAGCAGCAGATGAGCGATTGGGGCGCGGAAACGCTGACCGACGCGCAACTGGAATATGCAGCCTCCGACGTACTGTACCTGCACCGCTTGCGTGAAGAACTTAACCAGCGCCTGCATCGCGAAGGTCGATCTGAGATTGCCAAAGCCTGTTTCGATTTTCTGCCCATGCGCGCCAAGCTGGATCTCGCGGGTTGGCCCGAAACGGATATATTTGCTCACTCATGACCAACCCTGACGCATTTCTGAGCACTGCCCGACAAGTGGTCACCGACGAAGCCAAGGCGCTAGAGGTGCTGGCCGACAGCTTTGACGACCAATTCGTCGAGGCGGTCGAACTGATCCTCAATGCCCGCGGCCGTATCATTGTCAGCGGCATTGGAAAATCCGGTCATATCGGCCACAAGATCGCCGCGACGCTCGCAAGCACCGGAACGCCCGCCTATTTTGTGCACCCGGCAGAAGCCAGCCACGGCGACCTGGGCATGCTGTCCGAGGGCGATGTCGTTCTGGCAATCTCGAACTCGGGCGAGGCACCGGAACTGGCCAACTTGCTAGCCTTTACACGCCGATTCCGAATCCCATTGATCGGTTTGTCCAGCAAGCCCGAAAGCACGTTGATGAAACAAGCCGATGTGCACCTGCTGATACCGTCGATGGGCGAGGCCTGCGGTTTTGGCATGGTGCCGTCGATCTCGACTACACTGACATTAGCCATGGGCGATGCGCTGGCCATCGCGCTTATGAAATACCGAAACTTCCAGCCGGAAAATTTCCGCGATTTCCATCCGGGCGGCAAACTGGGTGCCCGTCTCAGCAAGGTTTGTGACCTGATGCACTCAGGAGGCGCCCTGCCATTGGTTTCCCTGGACACCCCAATGAGCGAAGCGCTGATCGAGATCAGCCAGAAAGCCTTTGGCGTGGCCGGTGTTCAAAACACCAGCGGGGACCTGGTTGGCATCATCACCGACGGCGATCTTCGCCGCCACATGGACGGATTGCTGAGCCAAACCGCTCAAAACGTCATGACTGCCAACCCAACAACGATAGCGCCCCAAGCCATGGCCGAAGAGGCGGTTGCAGTTATGAATCAACACAAAATTACCTCGCTCTTCGTTGTTGAGGAAGAGGGGCCGACCAAACCGCTGGGTCTTCTTCATATTCACGACTGTCTTCGCGTGGGTTTGGGATAGGAGAAAGAAGTGGACAGCTATTCCCGCAAGGTGCAGTTCTTCAAGGTACTGCTGCCGCTTGCGGCAATTGCTTTGCTTTCTACCGTTTTCCTGCTGTCGCGCAGTATCGACACCAATGTTTCGACCCCATTTTCCGGGCGCGAGATGGATGAACGGTTAAGCGGTCAGCAGGTCACGCGCCCGTTTTTTTCGGGTGTGACTGAAAAGGGAGAAGAAATTCTTGTGTCGGCAAGCGCTGCTCGACCTAGCTCTGACGACAAGCCTGCCGAAGCCCAAAATCTGCGCGCGCGATATCGGCTGGTGAATGGAAACGAACTGACTTTGACCGCTGAACTCGGTACTTTGCGTCCAGATCAGGGCAGCGCCACGTTTTCCGGAAACGTAATTATCACAACTTCAGATGGTCTTAGAGTCTCTACGGAACAGCTGAACACATCATTGGACGAGATCCGTGGAAACTCTCCGGCAGAAATCGCCGGCGCTGGACCAATCGGGGAATTCACTGCCGGCGCCATGAATTTCGGGGCTGAAAAAAAGGAAGCGCCCCTCCATATTCTTTTTACAGACGGGGTCCAACTGATATATGACCCTCAAAAACCGGAAAGATAACCCGTGAATGTTTTTCGTGCACTGACCCTTTGTTTTGCTCTGATCTTTGGGGCAGTTCCCGTATTCGCGCAAGGGGCCAATGTCGCATTCGGGTCGGTCAAGGCTGACCCGTCGCTGCCAGTTGAAGTCACTTCAGACACCTTGGATGTCAATCAGGAAGACGGATCGGCGGAATTCAAGGGTAATGTCTTTATCAGGCAAGGTGAGATGCGGCTGTCCGCACAGCAAGTCCTTGTGATATACAATCAGGAAAAGTCAGGTATTGAGCGGCTTGAAGCTATAGGTGATGTGGTTCTGGTAAGCGGTCCGGATGCAGCACAGGCGCAGCGCGCTGACTATTCCATCGATACCGGAGTCATCGTGATGAGTGGCGACGTGCTGTTGACACAGGGTGAAAACGCGCTGACATCCAGCAAGATGACAGTGAACCTCAAGACCGGAACAGCTCAGATGGTTGGCCGGGTCAAAACCATCCTGAACACAGGCAACAATTGATGAATCGCCCAAACCTTACAGTTGCCGAAGGTTCTTCCGGGCTGAAGATCGACAAGCTACGGAAATCTTATCGCAAGAAGACAGTTATCCGAAACGTCTCGATGACGCTTGATCGGTCCGAAGTTGTTGCCCTGCTTGGCCCGAACGGATCAGGTAAGACTACAACGTTCTATGCTGTGGCAGGCCTGGTTTTTCCCGAAGGGGGTACAGTGACCATCGACGGTCAGAATGCGACGACGCTGCCAATGTACCGGCGGGCCCGGATGGGGATAGGGTATCTTCCTCAGGAAATGTCGATCTTTCGTGGCATGAGTGTCGAGGACAACATAGCCGCGGTTCTGGATATCACCGTCAAGCACAGCCATAAGCGCAAGGAGCGTCTTGAGGAATTGCTTTCGGATTTCTCGATAGAGCATTTGCGACGTGCCCCCGCCTTGGCGCTTTCAGGCGGTGAACGTCGCCGCGTCGAGATTGCGCGCTGCCTGGCCGCAGACCCCAAGTACTTGCTCCTTGACGAGCCCTTTGCTGGCGTGGATCCGATCAGCGTCGGCGACATCCGCCACCTTGTTTCGGACCTGAAAAAGCGGGGAATTGGCGTTTTGATAACCGACCACAACGTGCGAGAAACGCTGGAAATCGTGGATCGCGCCTATATCCTGCATGACGGTCAAGTTCTGATGTCCGGCACACCCACCGAAGTGGTCGAAAACGAGAATGTTCGCCGGGTCTATCTGGGTGAAAACTTCCGGATTTCCTGACCGGCGACTGTTCGTCGCTGGGCGCATGGCGGATTTCTTGAAAGAACACGTCTGTTTTGATTGACTCTCCGCGCGTCTCTTGCCTCAATTGACTCATGACAATTCTTCGGTTCCAGTCTGGATCTCGATGTCCCTTCGCTGAAGGGTATGATGGTAGACTATCCTTGGAAATGTCTTTACCCCACACCCGATAAAAACAGGCACGCCGACTTGTGTGGCGTCAGAACGGGTGCGAATTGTGAAGGAGATCACATGCGTTATCAAATCAGCGGTAAACAGATCGACATCGGTGAGGCATTGCAGACCCACGTGCAGACCGAACTGGGCGAAGTCGTGGGCAAGTATGCCCAAAGACCGACAGACGCCAACGTCGTCTTTTCCCGTTCAGCGCATGAATATGTGTGCGAGACAACTGTACACCTATCAACTGGGCTGACGGCGCAGGCCAAGGCGCACGCCACCGAAATCTATGCGGCATTCGAAGGATGCTGCGATAAAATGGAAACGCAGCTACGCCGCTACAAGCGCCGCCTAAAGGATCACCACCGCGACCGCGCCGAGCCGGTTGAACTTTTTGGAGCATCATCCTATATCCTCGCGTCGAACGACTCGGGCAATTCTGAGGAACCGGAGTCGCTTCAGCCGATAATTGTGGCGGAAATGGAAACCAAGATCCCGTCGTTGAGTGTAGGCGAGGCTGTAATGCAGATGGAACTCGCGGGGGCCCCGGTTTTGGTGTTCCGGAACGAAAACAAGGACGGACTGAACGTCGTGTATCGCCGTGATGACGGCAATATCGGCTGGATCGACCCGTAATAGGCAAGACAACAGAGATGTGCCATCGGATATCCGGTGGCACATCCATGGAGCAAAATCGATGGAGCTTTCGAGCATCCTTTCACCCAAAGCGGTCCGGGTTCTGTCAGCCGCTTCCAGCAAAAAGCGCCTGTTTCAGGAAATAGGAGACGTAGCGGCTTTGGCACTTGGGCTGGACGCTCAGACTGTCGTCGAATCTCTGCTCGAAAGGGAAAGCCTGGGGCCGACCGGAGTCGGGCATGGTGTTGCTCTACCCCATGCTCGGCTGGAAGGCCTGGAAAAGGTCGCAGGCGTATTCGTCATGCTTGAAAAGCCGATTGATTTTGGCGCAGTCGACAGACAACCGGTCGACCTTGCCTTTTCACTCTTTGCGCCGGAAGAGGCCGGTGTTGAACACCTAAAAGCGCTGGCGCTGGTCTCGCGTACGCTCAGAGACGCTTCGGTTTGCACGAAACTCCGGTCAAATCCTGATCCGGTCAAGCTCTATACCATCCTGACCGAACCTCATTCGGTTCAGGCGGCCTAAAGCCGCGAACACGAGAAACCCAAAAAAAAGAACTCTAGCAAAACCGGGGCTGTCCACAAATGACGACACCTCATGTTTTGCCGTTGGTATCCATCAATTCAACATCAGCATCGATGATCCGGGGCGGAGTGGCCTGTTCGCCCGAGTTTTCCTCAAGTTCCTCTTCATGGACGTCTTTTTCGCTCTGGTCTTCCAGGGCTCCGATGATCAGTGGCAGCATGTGTACACCTGTCGCCGAGGCAATCTCAGGGGTGTCGGGCGTTTGCCAGCTTAGCGTATCGAAACTGTTGCAGTTCTTGCAGACAGGTCTCCATTCCACGTGAATGTCGTGACAGTTCTCGCAAACCCAGTGAGGACCACGCGGCGCATTCAATGCCTTTGCGAGCCAACCCTGCACAATCGCGTCCGACGCTCCCTCACCCCGTTCGATCGCAGCCATCAGGGTATAGGCCCGTGCATCCGCTTGTTTTTCCACAACATCGCCCAGCGCACGGCGAGCTTCGGGAAAATCCTCGGCCACAATGTTAAGCTCCGCCTGAATCAGGCGGGTCTCAGGGTTATCCGGGTGAATGCGAGTCAGTGCCGAAAACCGCTTGACCCGTTCAGTCGGAGATTCGTCGGGTTCGATTTCGGCAAACGCGTGGGCCAGATCCGGGTGCGGCCGGACCTCCCACGCCTTCTTCAGGATCTTGGCCGCGTTGCGTGGCTTGCCTTTGGCGATGTGCGCGCGCGCCGCCATCGCGGCCGCAGGCACCAGATCGGGGGACAAGCGATTTGCCTCGATCGCGCGTTCCTGTTGCTCGATAGCGGCAGTCTCGTCCAGCAGCCCTTTGGCTTCGGACAGCGCCAGCACAGCATCCCTTCTCTTGTAGACGTCGCGCGGCAACGTTCCTGATTTCAGCTTTGCCGTTAGGGTCGACCGCGCCCCGGCCCAGTCCTGCGCCTTGGTCTGAAGCTTAAGCAGCACATCCTGCGTTTCCTCGTGCCGCGGTTTCAGGGCCAACGCCTTTTCCGCAAGCTTGCGCGCGGTATCATCATCGCCCTCAGCCAACTTTTGCTTCATTATCCCGCGCACACCGACAAACCGGGTCGATTGCTCTGTCACCAGCTTCTTGTACGTTTCCGAAGCTCTTTTGGTATCCCCGGTCATCTCGGCGGCTTGGGCTACTAACAGATTTGTCAGTTCCGGCTTTTTCAACAGCTTTTCTGCTTTTGTGGCCTTGGACATCGCAATACGCCCTTCCCCTGAAGCCAAAGCCATCAGTCCCTCTGACAGGGCCTGATAACCGCGCCGTTCCCGGCCCCGGTCAAAATAGCGCGACAAGGCGGTTTCATCTCCGTTGAGGAACTTCAGCGTAGCGATCAACAGGCTTAGCAGCTTGAAGAACAGCCAAACGGCCGCGACCAAAATCACAAGCCCTATAGCGGACTGCAGCGGCCCCAACGTATATTCGGTGCCCGCAACGGTGATCTGAACACCGCCGCTAGCCTCCATAAGAAAGGCGGCACCCATCGCCAGAAGGCCGATGATGGCGACAAAAACCAGTATCTTAAGCAATGACCAAAACATGGCGGGCCTTTCAGTTCGAATTCACGCTTTGCACAAGCGCATCTGCGGCGGATACGGCGTCTTGGCGGGTTCGCGCGCGTTCAACCCACGCCGCCATTGCAGGTTGCGCGGCCTCTGGCAGAGTGCCGATCTCTTCCAATGCCTTGCCCAGGTCACCAGCTGTCAAGTCGGCTTCTGCGCGTGACAAGATAGCATCCGGATCAGTGCCATCCCGAGGAGTGACAGACCTGGCGCCAGTCTGTCGTTCGAGAAATGCAAGAATCCCGGAACCTTTTTCGGTTTCACGGATGTCCGCCAATGCATTGCGAGCCGCCGACGGAAAGCCATTCCGTAAGCTTGCCATTGTTGCAACACCTTCGGCCGCAGGGCCAACCAAGGATTGAGGAACCTCTACGCCACCGTTCTTGAGTTGGGAAACTTGAATCTCAAACGCGGCACCAGAATCCAGCTGACTGCGTAGACCTGATGCAGCCGCGCGGTTGGCCGCCGCCAATGCCTCAGCCGAAGCTTTCACCTCCAGTGCTTTGGCCTGATTCACCATCTTTTCGATCTCGGCCCGCTGTACTGAAAGGGAGTCGCGTAGCTTATCCAATTCTGTCAGATACGCATCTGGAACCTCTCGCGTATCTCCATTTTGTACTGGGCGTTTTTCCAGATCAGCTATGCGGGATTCGAGCGGGGAAAGTACCGAACTCAAAGATTCAATCTGAGTTTTCAAGACGTCCAATTCCGAAACCACCGGTGCTATTTGCCCAGACAGTCCGGACACCTGTTCGGAAAGAGTCGACAGGTCAGCCGCTTCGCTGCCGTCCATCTGCTTTCCAAGCGAGTCGAACAACTGGGCGTGTTGCTCGACCTTCGCCTCAATTGTCGAAATGGTTTGATCGATTTCGCCCTCTGTCGAGCTGAACAATCCGGTTTGGCCGACAAAAAAACCAATAGCTGCTGCAACCGCGCCCCCAAGCGCCGTAGGCCAGAACCCATTTTGCCTTTTTTCCTCTGGAAATTGCGTTCTTTCTGCAAAAACAGTCGAAGGCTTAGCTTCGGCTTCGGCTTCGGCTTCGGCTTCGGCTTCGGCTTCGGCTTCGGCTTCGGCTTCGGCTTCGGCTTCGGCTTCGGCTTCGGCTTCGGCTTCGGCTTCGGCTTCGGCT